>JALOMS010000438.1 GCA_025455345.1 Thermoflexibacter sp.
AAAGCAAGCATTGAAGCAGCGATTCCTGTGATTTTTAATTTTTTAACCATATTTACTTAAAATTTTAACTAAATATATTATTATGTTTAGTGTAACAGCTATTTGTTGAAATTAAATGTTTTAAAAATTTAATAATTAGTTGATAATTAAGTTGTATTTTAAGGTAAAACAACCAAAACCATCAACTAATAATCATTCTGCTTAGAAAGAAACATTCAAACCAATTGTAAAAGTTCTTGTACGAGGGAAAAATGAAATCTCATTTACACCAGGAGAGAGGTTCAATCCTAAATCCGCACCACCATAAATATCCCTTGCCGCACCTGTTCTCAACTCTGGGTCTATACCCTTGTAATTAGTGATTACAATTAGATTTTGACCTGCCACATAGATTCTTGCACTTCTTACTAACATATTCTTAAATGGAATTCTGTAGCCAAAATTAAAGTTATCTAAGCGCACAAAAGAACCATCTTGAACATACAGGCTTGAGAACTGTGGAGGTTGTGTAATTACATTGTAAGGAGACTCGAACGCTGTTCTCAATACGTTGTTGTTAGGGAATAGCGTTGGGTTACCAAATACAATATCTGGACCATTTGCCAACTTTTGACCTAAGTTACCTCTGAAGAAGAAACTCAAGTCAAAGTTTTTATAAGTAAATGCGTTATGCCAACCAAAGGTTACTCTTGGCTGTGCATCACCTATTGGTGCCAACACTGCTTGTGAAGCATCATTTACCAACTGTCCCTGTGCATTTCTGTATTGGAACTCCCCTCTATCATTGAAGCCAATGAACTCCGCACCTACGAACTGACCTATAGGGTAGCCTTCTTGTAACCATGAAGGTTGTTGCAAACCACCTTGACCAGTACCAAATCCACCATAGCGAATACCGTCAGTAGGGAAAGAGAAGTTTTCATTGCTTAGGCTCACAATTTTATTTTTATTGTACGCCATATTCATATTCATAGTCCAAGAAAAATCATCTTTTTCCACTACAGCATAAGCTAATTGAACCTCAAATCCTCTATTTTGTACCCTGCCTACGTTAGTTAAGATAGTATTAGTAACAGCAGTTAGACCTTGCGAACCATATCTTGTACCCAATGCAATAGGATAGTTAAATAGCAAATCTCTGGTATCTTTGTTGTAATACTCTATGGAACCAGAGAGTTTGCCTTCCATAATTTTGAAGTCAATACCAATATTGGTCATGGCAGAAGATTCCCACTTTAAGTCAGGGTTGGCATTCTGAATGAAGTTATAAGCATTTCTATAAGCACCTCCAGAGAAATACTTACCACTTTGACCATATAATGCACGTGCTTGGTAATCGGCAATACCATCTTGATTACCAGTAACTCCATATCCTACTCTTAATTTCAAGAAGTTAATGAAAGCGATTCCTTTCATGAAATTTTCATTGCTAATAGTCCAACCTGCGGCAATAGAAGGGAATACGCCATATCTATTGGCAGAACCAAAGCGTGAAGAACCATCACGTCTTACGTTCATTGTTACGCTATACTTGTCATCAAAGTTATAGATTAAACGACCCAATAAACCATCTAATTTTGCTTCTGATTTGTAAGAGCCTAAACGACCCAAGAAAGTTCCATCTACGTTTACTTCACCCGCACCAATATTATTAGCACCAAATACATCAGGGAAATCTCTATTCTCTGCATCAAAACCTTCATTGGTGAGCAACTGATAGGTATAACCACCCAAAGCCTCTATTCTGTGTTTATCAAATGTTTTGGAGTATGACAAAGTACCTTCTACCAATCTGTCTGTTACTTGTCGTGCATATTTTCGCGCTCTTGAAAGTCTATTTCCAAAACCTGTGTAAGCAGACGGAGTAAATTCTGTTCCGTTTTGGTTATAAATGCTATAAGATGCATTAACACCCGCTTTTAAGCCTGGCACTATCTCATAAAACATTTTTCCATTGATTAAGAACTGTTTATCTCTCCTCTCGTTGGTCAATTGCTCTAATCTTGCTCTTGGATTCTCAATCTCAAAACCCGCAGGCTGATAGTATGTACCATCTGGATTGTAAACAGGGAAAGTAGGATTCACGCGGAAAGCAGAACGGAAAGCATCATACTGGACAAAGTTGAACTTTTCTGTATTTGCAGAAACCAATAATTGCATATCTAATTTGTCGTTCAATGACTTTTGACCAATGTTCAAGCGTGCATTCAAACGGTCGTAACCAGAGTTTAAAGCAACACCTGGTTGGTTTAAATAGGTTACAGATGCACGATAATTAGATTTTGCAGTACCTCCTGAAACAGATAAGCCATGATTATAACTCACTGCCTGACGTGTAATCTCCTTGAACCAGTTAGTATTCTGCCCCAAGTCTTGGATGCTGAGATTTCTTTCTCTTGCTCTTTGACGGAACTCATCAGCAGTAAGTAAATCTGCAGTTTTAGCGACACTTTCAAAACCAACATAGGTATTATAATCTACCGTAGTTCTACCTTCTTTACCTTTCTTGGTAGTAATGATGATAACACCATTCGCACCGCGAGAGCCATAAATAGCTGCCGCAGAGGCATCTTTTAATATGTCATACTTTTCAATGTCTTCTGGAGCAACACTATTCAGAGGCGCACCAATCACTCCATCGATTACCACCAATGGTTCAGAGTTACCTGCCAAGGAGGAAGTACCACGCAGACGAATGGTAGGTCTGTTTTGGGTAGGGTCTCCATTAGGAGAACCTATCACTAAACCTGCCACACGACCAGCTACTGCTTGCATTGGGTTATTAACCACACCAACGTTAAAGTCCTTAGAGGTAACTTGCGCTACTGCACCAGTAACATCTGATTTTTTCTGCTCACCATAACCTACAACTACTACTTCTGATAATGCCCTTACGTCTGGGGCTAACTTGATGTCAATCGTAGTTTGGTTACCAACAGCAATCTCTTGCGTGATAAACCCTACAAAAGAGAATACTAATACAGCATCCCCGCTTGGTACATTAACAGTGTAACCGCCTTCTACGTCAGTAGTTGTACCCGTAGAGGAGCCTTTGATGACTATATTTACCCCTGGTAAGCCCGACCCGTCGTCAGCAGAGGTTACTTTGCCTTTGACAGTTCTGTTTTGTGCATATACGCCCTGAATCAAGACGAAGCTAAACAGAAATGCAATAACAAAGGATAACAAGCCTTTGATGCTTGTAATGTTTGGTTTGAAACGAGTTGTAATTGCTCTTTTCATATTTACATTCAGATAATAGTGAATAAAATGTAATAAAATAATTGATTTTGAAATACAATAGACACAATAATTGATTGATTAATGTATCTTAAAGTTGGAAATAAAACTGGTTAAGCGAAAGTAATTAATATACTTTTATCTTCTTTATAAGTAATATTAAATGTTTTGGTTTTAACAAAATTTAATACCAAATAAGTCTGCCAAATTAGTGCTTTTCCATTACAAGTCAAATCTTTTATGCAAATTCTATCTTTTAAAGACAAAAAAAATTGAAACTGTACAAACGCAAACGATTGAAAATTGTTTTTTTGTTAAACATTTTTAACGTCTGTGTGCGCTAAGGTTAATCAAAATGAGAAAAAGTCTTCAACAAAGAGGCACTTATCGTTCAATTTTTTTGGATAGCTCTTCTAACTTCTTTTTCTCTTGTTTGCTAAGATTTTGATAGCCGACTTCGCCTACTTTTTCTAATAATTCATTGAGGGCAGTTTCATCATCTAATCCATCATAATTTTTTGGAGGAACTTCTTTTTGGGTAGGAGAGAATATACCCCCATAGTGAGGGACAAAAAGGATTTGAGGCTTGTAAATGACTAAAGCTAAAAAAATAAGTGCGGGAGTAGTAATCAAAAGAATAGGTAGGTAATTAGCTTTGAGTACATACGGTGATAGCAATATTACGATTAACATTCCCCCTAATGCACCGCCTAAGTGTGCTTCATGCCCAATATTGCCATTTTGTTTTTTGATTCCATAAATAGATACTAATATATATAGTAATCCAAAAGCCCAAGCAGGGATTTGGTAAGGCATAAAGAAAATAGAGATTAGGGCTTCGGGAGCAATACAAATGTAAGCAAAAATAATCCCGCATACTCCCCCAGATGCTCCTATTGCAGAGTAATCACCATGGTTTCTGTGAATATACAATGCGAGTAGATTTCCAAAAAGCATACTGCCAAAGTATATAGCTAAGATGCTACCTATAGCCAATACATGACTCAATGCTATAAAAAATATGTACAAAGACAACATATTAAATAATAAGTGCCACCAATCTCCATGCAAAAAGCCTGCACTCAATAGACGATAATATTGCTTGTCTATTAATATACCATCTACTTCAAATAAATATTTGTCAAAATATAATCCATCTCTAAACCCCTGCCAAGAAACATAGACAGTTATTGAAATCAATATCCATAGGGTAATATCTGCTAAAATAGGCATACCTTATTTAAAGTTTATTTTCTGCATGGTAAGGTACGTAAAAATCTACAATAATAAAAATTTATGCCTAAAAAATTAGTAGCTTTTGCCTATCTAAAGTTATAAATATCTGTTCGCCCTTCTGATTATCTACTAAAGGGGTGTATAGTATCATCTCTCGCTGATTAGGCAAGATAACTTCTAAGCGATAAAACGCTCCCATAAAATCTATTGCTTTGATAATAACCTCAACGGCTTCATGGGTTTGTTTGTTTACTATCA
>JALOMS010000439.1 GCA_025455345.1 Thermoflexibacter sp.
TTCACCTGCCTAACCCATTGATTCAATCTTGGCGTATTTTCCCAAGCCAATAGGGTATTGTCTATTTTATTTTCAATAGGCTGATAATCAATTTGTTTTTCATCTTTCCACAGACTAAAAGGCAAATAGGGAAACCAAATATTGGCGTGAAGTTCCACGCAAAAAAGTAAATAATTTTTTTTAATGCCAAACCCTCCCCAAATCCGCAAGGCAGGATAAAGTTCCATGTTGCGCTTTTGGGTGCTGACCAATTCGGGATAAAGTTCCCTGAGCAATTCCCCAGCGTCTTCAATCCATTCTGTTTCAAGTTGCTCATTTTGATTGATATACGTTAGTTGATTGGCACTGCGAAAAGTACGCCCTTTTTCATCTAACAATTTTAATATACCATTTTCTAATCCGAACTCCCAAAATTTCATGATAAAATAGCCAAATTTACCCTCTACCCACTCATCTATCGCTACTTCCCACTCCCACGCCCCAAAGTGCGGTGCTTCTTGAACTATCCATTCGTTATACAAAGTATTCATTTTCATTTGCCTACACGTTCAAACATATACTCAGGAATTGCTTGAATTACTTTTTCAGGGTACTGTCTTACTGGTTCAAGCGTAATGCTTGAATCCATAAAGGTTTCAAGGCTCTCAGTGGGAAAGTTGTTCGTGAGAACACGAACAACGGCAATAGTAGCAGGGTCAAAAGCAATCTCTGCGGTCTTATAAAACCCTTTTTTGATGTTTTTCTCAATTACTTTGAGCAGGTTATAAATTCCACCGTTTACCTCAATATCTATTTCATTTTCAGTAAATTGTGTAAAGTATTCTGGATTTGCTTTCCAATAAATCCTCAACGCAGTGCCTTTGTCGCAAAGTGGGTGTTTGACTACCCAAAGTAAAAACTTTTCGTCATTATCTCTTTCATAATCAATGCCTTTACTATAAAAATCTAACTCTGCGGCATTGGTAGGTATTATCTCCTTTTTTGCCCTTAACTTTTTTAGTGCTTCGCAGTATTGGTATTGGGTTTCGGTACAGCGCACAAGGACATTTTTGGGTGAAAACGTTACTGCCACAGAATACAACTGTGTTACATTGGTTTGTGTAAAATCAATGATTTCCAATTGCTTACAAACTTCAATTTGTACTTTTCTTGGTTCGCCCCCCAAGATAATTTGCTTGACAAAATTGCTTGCAGAGCAGTCAAGTGTTTCCATGACTTGGTACGTAAGCCCGCTCATGTCCAAGACTTCGTCAGGGTAATTGGTAATCAATAGTGTTTTTAGCCAACCTAATTTTAAATACCTGAAAACAAAGGGTTTAAGTTCCCAAGAATTGTAAGAAAGGTGTATTTCTCGCAAACGACCTTTATGGTCAAAAAAGAAATCTTGCCTTTCAGATTGAAAATCAAAAATCTTTTCTGCCAATGCTTGCTTACTGATTTCATTTTCGCTTGCTATTTGCGCCATGAGCGCGTACTCGTTGGGCTGTAAGTCTATGATAGCGAAGCCAATGCGAAACTTAGTTGCAGGAAGTTCCTCTTGAAGAAAATCCTGAAAACTTTGCCCTTTTTTCAGCCTCTCGGTGTGTACGTCTATCATGATGAGGAAAAGATTTCTTTCATTCTCTTGGAGTAAATCACTTTCTAATTGGGCATGAAGTCTTTTTTGTTTCTCCTCAATTTCTTGAAAACTCATTGCCAATGAATCAGTTTTGCAAAAGTTGTAAACCTCATTCTTTGTTTTCTGATAATATTCTAAACGGTGCATATTTTATTATTGTTCGTTTTTTCACTGGTTTTCACTGGTTCAAGCGTAACGCTTGAATCCATAAAGGTTTCAAGGCTGAGCCTTGAACCAGTTTTAGAACGGTAGTCAAGGTTTTCAACCATTGACTACGTTTCTGCTGTTGTCCGAGTCACTCGGACTACTGATTTCATTCCACCCAATCCGAATCGCAATTCCCTACCCAGATAGCTTGGTGGTATTCATCACAATCTTTGCAAGGCTGATTAAAATAGCGGGCTTTTACCTTCAATAAATCAATGCTTGACAAGTGAAAAAGTCCAATATTTTTGAGTTGCGCGCTATTGGTATAGTGATTTGCCCAATAAACTAAATCTATCGTATGTATCAGATTTTCATTGGGTTGTAACTCTACAATGATAGGCGCAGACCGCAATCTGTCGCTATAAAAGCTAAGGTGTAGCTCTTCATAGTCGGGTGTACGAAGTATCACGTTAAAATTGTCATAGTGCCGTTCCTCTCCTGTTTCTACATGACTGTACAAGCGAAGGACGTGCTTACTCCTATTGGTTAGGCGTACTTCTATGCTTCGCTCATCTCTCTTTTTTATGCTTAATGCTAACATTTTCTCTGATACTTTTTCTACCTTTCTCATTGATAGAGAGCTAAATACGTCAAAAATAGGCACAACAATGATGAATACAAAAAATGTCAAGTTTACATTTGGCATATCTGCTTTCCTATTCTGATTTTCCAATACTTTTAAAATGTTCGTGTAATAATTTGGCAAAACGTCCATCTCTACCTTGCAACTTGCGGATACTTTCGGGAACATCTGCTATTGAATTTGAGGGCAAAGACAAATATCCTAAAAATGGGTAATTGGTTGGATTAGAGGCAAATATCGCCACACTTTCTTCCATTGGGTTCTCACCCATTACCAGCACTTCTAAGGATTTGATACCTTTGATAGCCTCTATATTTTGGATTTGGTTATTGTTAATATGAAGGGTTTTAAGCTGTTTCAATTCTTTCAAAGGCGCAATGTCCTGAATCTGATTGTTAGCAAGTTCCAAGTGTGATAGATAATCCATTTCTTGCAACGCTCCTATGCTTTTTACTCGGTTATTATTCAGTTTTAACACTTCTAAAACAGTAAGTTTTGCCAAAGGAGTAATATCTGAAACTTGATTAAAATCAAGGGTTAAATAATTCAAATTCAATAAATTAAACAATGGAGAAATGTCTTGTACCCTATTGGACTCTAAGTTCAAAAAGCGAAGTTTTGACAAGCCAGCCAAGCTCTCTATATTTTCAATATGATAATTCCTATCTAAAACCAATGTGTTTATTTTTTTGAGTTTGGCAAGTACGGATATATCTGCGGTATTGCAACAGCGCGCAAAAAGTTCTTCTAATTCAGAAAGATTTGCCAAAGGCGAGAGGCTTGGGAAGTTCCCCCCAATAAATAAAAAACGCAATTGAGTTAGCCCTTCCAGAACACTGATGTATTTGGCATACTGATTATTGAAGCCTATGCTGAGGTATCTAAGTTGCTTTAAAAAAGCTAAAACACTGTAATTCAACTCAATAATATGATTGTAGGGTGTTTCTAAGCCGCGAAGATTTACCAGATTCTTCAAACAAGTAATGTCTTTGATAGGATTAGAACCACCAATTTGTAAATGTTCTAACTGAGGCATATCTCCTACTATATCAATATTTTCCAGCCCAATGCTACTTGCAAAAAGCATTTCTAATTTTTTCAGGCGTACCATTTCAGGTGGTAAAATGCTTATTTTATTAGATACTTTGTTGCTTGCTGATTTGTAATATTCCCGCTTTTCATAGTCTCCCCCAAAGTCATACGATGAATCGGAAAGAATCAAAATTTCTAAATGCTCACAATCAAATAGTTCTGGGATAGCATTGAGGTCAGTCAAGCCACACTTGCCCAAGTCAAGGATTTTCTCTTTCTTTTTTAAATTCTTAGCAATCAGCTTTTTAGCAATTTCTGACATGATGAAATCTTGGTTTATTTCTTGGTTAAGTAGTTATATAAAATTAGGTGATTCAACGAAAATAAATGTTCTCTTTATTTAGCCTTGTAGTAATTCCATTGTGGAGGAACAACAGTTTTGTAAAAAGATAACTAACGCTTAGTCATAAAGCCTCATAAGGGCGACACAAAACATTGTTTATGAATTAGTTTCGTCCCTATGGGACTTATACCTTTGACCTGTTTCTTGGTTTCTACAAAGCTCATGTCCCTAACGGGACTTTCAGTCTGGAAATTCCATTTGGGAACTAAAAACGGTTATTTTATTGATACGCTTATTAGACCTCATAAAAACTATTTATATCCTATAACTTATAATTCATAACTACTTCTTGCCTAATGATAGTACAGTACCAAATCCTGCTGATACAGTTTTGCTTCTTTCACCCAAGCAGTAAGTTGCAAAAGTTGCCCTTGCTCTTTCACCTTTTCGGAAAGCGTTTGGATAAAATCTTGCGTCATGTTCTCTTGGGAGAGGACAAATACCACAGGAAAGTCGTCAGAATCAGGGATTTTGATAGCTGTCCCGATATTGTAAAGTGCGAAAGCCTCTATTTCCCAAAACACATCAGCAGAGGCAGGATACCACTTGCTATTGTCCAACATTACCCCCAAATCAGTAATAAAACACTTGATAGCATACCAATAGAGGTAGCCATATTGCTCGTGTTTGATTTGTCCATTGAACAGTTCTTCCACTATTTCCATGAATTTTGGCGCACTACTACTGCCAAGTCTGTCCATGTCTTGTGCTTTTTTGAGGCAAACTCCTTTCAATCTTTGTCGCCTTGCTTCGTCTTGTGTACCTAAGCGGGAGCGCAACCGCTCTAAACTGACCCGATAAGGCATGATTCCGTAACCCATATTTTTAACTTGTTAATTTTCACTGATTTCCCCTTCCAAATAACATTTGAAACTAATATCTACCGATGTTTCTTGTCCCAGCGTGGTCGCATACCCACATATTCATCATTTTCATTGGTATCGTAACTTTGCCATAAATCATCTTTTATTTCTGCGAAATTAGGAATATCTCTTATGTCAATGGGCAACCAAATCATCAATGGGTCATCTTCATTAGGGTTTTTAGAAAAATTGACCCGCAAAGCATTGCTCTCTGATAGATGAAAATAGTAATCGCCACGGTCATCAACTACTGGATTTTCGAGTACAAGTTCAAAGTTCAAATAATCCTTGTACCAAGAGATTAGCTCGGCTTTTAGATTTGCAGGAAGTGGTATCGTTACGTTATCAGGGGTGGTATAAGTCCATCTATTTTTGTCATCTGGCACTTCAAGCGAGCCAAAATTTACCCTTAATTTTATCCCTTTCATCAATTCTACCAAGTTTTTTGCAGTATCGATGGTTTTAAATTCCAATTGATAGTCAGAGAAATAA
>JALOMS010000440.1 GCA_025455345.1 Thermoflexibacter sp.
TGATTAGTTATTTAGCCACCCTGTAAAGCTAATAATTGTTCAATTGCTTTGGGGGCTTGATTTTCTTTTTTCCCTATTTTTTCTTGTAATTTCAAAAAACCACCAATGAGAGCCTCAGGGCGGGGCGGACAACCTTGTACATAAACATCAACAGGAATAATTCTATCTACGCCTTTTACCACATGATAACCATGTTCCCAATAAGGTCCACCACAATTGGAACAACTTCCCATAGAAATCACATAGCGAGGTTCTGACATTTGCTCATACAAACGGCGTATGCGGTCAGCCATCTTAAATGTTACAGTTCCAGCCACTATCATCACATCGGATTGTCTGGGAGAGGCACGAGGGAAAACGCCTATTCGGTCTAAATCATAATTAGACGTATATGCACCCATCATTTCTATGGCACAGCAGGCTAAACCAAAACTCATAGGCCAAAGAGAAGATAAGCGCGCCCAAGTCATCAAATCATCTAATTTGGTAATGATAATGCCGCCTTGTCCTGTTTTTATTTTTTCGCTAAAATCCATATCTTTTTAGAGTATAAATGTATAAGTATTTTAAAGGGCAATTATTTACTATCAAAAATACATATTTATAGCTAAATTAAGTTTTTATGTTTTAAACTTTTGATGATTTTATCTAAATTGTTTTGTTTTCTTTGATTTTATTAGTACAAATCTATCATTAAACTTATGTCCTTAGTAAGCATTATTGCCTTGTGTTACAATCACGCAGACTATGTCGAACAAAGTTTGGCATCTGTGTGTGGTCAAAGCTATCCTTTTATAGAATTGATTGTAGTTGATGATGCGAGTACAGACAAGAGTACAGAGGTTATCAAAGATTTTATTGCTAAACAAAAAGACAAAAACATACAGTTTGTAGCCCTTATGCATAATCAGGGGAATTGTAAAGCATTCAATATAGGTTTAGCAAAAGCAAAGGGTAAGTATGTCATTGATTTATCTACTGATGATATTTTGCTTCCTGATTGCGTTGAAAATCAAGTTAAAAACTTAGAAGGTTTAGAGGAGAGTTATGCGGCTGTTTTTTCAGATGTCTATTTAATAGATAAAGAATCTATGCTGATTAAGACCTTTTATCAAAGGGAAAATGGTTTTTTAGTCCAATCTGTACCTTCTGGTGATGTGTATAAGCATATTTTGGCTCGTTCTTTCATCAGTGCGCCAAGCATGATGTGGCGGAAAAGTATTTTAGAGGAGATTGGCGGTTATGACGAGTCATTGAGTTATGAAGATTATGACCTATGGGTGCGAACTTCTCAAAAGTACAAGTATTATTTTATAGATAAGTGCTTGGTAAAAAAAAGAATATTAAAAGATTCTCATGGAAGTTCTTTTTATAAGAGAAAGAATAATAAGCATCTATCTTCTACCTTAAAGGTTCATTATAAGGCATTAGCGCAAAATCAATCCGAAGAAGAAAACCAAGCCTTAGCAGTTTCGGTACGTTATCATCTGCGACTCAGTTTTTTTACAGAAAATCACCAGATAGTAGCCCAATTTGGCGAGCTACTTAAGCAAATGAATTTATTAAGATTTTCGGATAAGCTATTAATGTTTTTAGCAAAATTGAGATTGCCAATTTCTCCTATCTATTACCTCTATTTGAGGTACTTATTACCGTTCTACAATCGCAAAATCAATTCTTCTATTTTCAACGTGTTGGTCTTCTGTACAATTCATCTTGTTACAATCATTTTTCATCTTTGTAGCCCCTAATGAGTAAGTAGCCAAAATCCTTTTTCTATCGATTCCTTTTTTGACCAAATAACTGACAGCGGCATTAGCTCGCTGGCGAGAGAGTTCTTCGTTGGTTTTGGGTTTATCGGTGTTGTCTGTATGAGAGAAGACCTGAATTTTCACGCCTTGATACTCTTTCATGATTTTTACTACTGCGTCCAATTGTGTTTGTACTTCTTCATTAAATGTTATTTTTCCTGCGGGATAATAAATAGAAGGCATCACAAAATTGAGCGGTATAGGTTTATAATTTACGGCTCTCATAGGTAGTATAGCTTCTACCACTTTACCAGACTCTACACCTACCATATTTATATCTATGTAATCATTGGCTTGATACTTATCTTTGAAAGCCCAAAGTTGGTAGCTATAAAGTGTATCGACCACAAAAATAGCTACCCCATTGTCGTCAGTAAGTCCTTCATAGATTTGTCCTGTTCCTTTGTTTTTTAGCCCAATCGTCGCTCCTATCAATGCTCGTCCATCTTCTGTATCAGTTACAATAGCCCGAATGACAGCCCTGCGCTTATTAGCAACGGTCTTGGTCAAGGGGATTTGTAAATCCATAGATTGAGCAGAGTTTCTGCGAACAGTTTGGAGACGATAGGGTAGGCTAATATCAAAACCATCTTTGAAAACGGTTAGCTTATAGTTTTTATCTTGCTGTAAATCAAAAGTATATTTACCTTGTAAATCCGCATAAACCTCTTTGACTTCGCCAGAGGCTGTTTCTTCTAATAAAATTCTTGCGTCAGGAACATTTTTTTTCACTATTTCTGAAATAGTGTCTTTTTCTATCACTTCTACATTCAGCCGAAAACGATAGGTGTTTGGCGACATCAGCATATCTATACTCATAGGCACAGGACGCAAAATCCCAAACGTAGAAAACTCATAATCCTTAGTTGTTTGGTAGCTCATTCGCGTTACAGCTAACTGATACCGCTTTTCATTCTGAATCGTGAACCGATATTCTCCTGAATTATCTGTAAATCCAATGCGAATATCATCATTTTCTACATCTCTGATTTTTACAATTGCCTTGCGAATGGGTTGTCCTGTAATGCTATCAAATATGTGTCCTGTAAGTTCAAAATTGAACTGACCAAAAACATTTTCGCCACCATCAGTAATATTGCGTGAAATATTCAATAGCAAAGTATTGGATTTATAAATATCAAAATTACCTCTACGGTTAGACGCAAAATAACCAATTCTTTTAGATTCATTGATAATAAATGAAATATCATCATCTTCAGAATTAATCGGTGCGCCTAAGTTTTTAACCTTTTCAAAAAAAGCTCCTATTTTTTTGGCTTCATAAATATCAAAACCTCCCATTCCGCCTTGACGATTAGACGCAAAGTAAAGATTGCCGTCTTCGTGGTAAAAAGGAGTAATTTCATCAGCAGAAGAGTTTACTTTATCTCCTAAATTTTGAGGAACAGACCAAGAACCATCTGACTGTTTGTTTGACACATAAATATCCGTCCCACCGTAGCCCTCAGGCATATTAGAAACAAAATACAAAGTATTCTTGTCCAAAGACAAACACGGATAAGCAATCGGATAATCTTCTGTTTCAGGAATAATAATAGGCGTAACACTGAACCAAATATTTCTACTAATTCTTCCTTCATAAAGACTTGGTTTGCAAGCTCTTACTTCATTTTTATTGAAAATATTAACAGGAAATCCTTGTGTTTTTGCAAAAATAATGTGTTCGTCTTGTGATGTATAATGCGCCCCTAAAATATTACTTCTTGCCGAAAAACGTGCTGAGGTATATACACGCTTTTGTTCGCGCATACTATCAGGATGATTGACAGCATAGATACGAGTACGTGAGGAGGTATTCCATGCGGTAATGCCCAACCTCAAAGGAAATCTATCTTTCAAGCGGTGAAAGAATAAACCTTGTTCATAAAAAGTAGGGAATATTTCTTCTGCCTCTGTATTAAAACGTAATGGCTTGATAGAAAAACGATAAGATTCAGCAAAAAATTCAGGGGCTTTGAGAGAACGTACATTCTGCGTAGAAGAATCTTGCTTACCAAAATTAAAAAAATTAGGTAACGGCGTGCTTTTTTCCGTATTTTGCTCAAAAGTAGGTCTTTGAGCAAAAGTAATATGTGTAAACAAAAATACTAAAAAAAATAAATAGTAGTAAAGTTTATGAGTCTTTAAACAAGAAAGATAAATGTTTTTTAGGCAATAAACAGCAAATTGCTTATTATCTAACAAAAGCTTCAAAAGCCTTAATTTTAATATTTGTGAATGTATCCGCTTCATTTACAACATTATCTCAAAGATAAGTCCTATTGACTTTTATATTTTATATGTTTTATCGCAAAATCCTTGCCTACTGAACTATATTTCTGTTTTAGTAAACGATATTATTATGCTTTTTGTATTAATTGGTTTAAATAAATGTAAATAATGTATGAATTAATAGGTCTTGATATAAAAATTAAGATAAGAAATCTTTATAAAAAACATTTATAACTACCTAAAGTTTTTGATGCAAGGGTAATTATAAATGTTTTTAAAATAGGACTTTATATAAATCTCTTTACCTCACCGTATAAGTTTTCTTTTCCACACCTACCCCTTTGATAGTCAGAGATTTCCATTTAGAAGGAAGTTTGGTTTTCAGTTGTACGATTCCGCTTGGTGTAATGTCTAAACCTGCAATGCCGTTGATGAGGACTTGCAAAGTACCGCCTGCGCCTGTGGCAAAGTAAGGATTCGTACCTCCTGCGGTTTCTGCCAATACGCCAAAGGGAGGCACTTCGTTGGGCTTGTAAGAGCGCACAAAAAGTTCGTAGGCTTTTTCTGGATTTCCCAAACGTGCGTGCAATACGCCCAAAATCGCATGGGACATTGCGGGACCATCAGGAGCCATTTTTGCTTCGTAATATGCCAAATCTTTCTTGATGGTTGGTTCATCT
>JALOMS010000441.1 GCA_025455345.1 Thermoflexibacter sp.
TTTATAAGAAGGAAAATATGTTCTGAACTCTGTGCCTTGATTGGGAATGCTATCAACTGATATAGAGCCTTGTAGCTTTTCAATAATAAGATTAACGATGTAAAGTCCCATGCCTGAGCCACTTGTAAATTCAGAACCTCTAAAAAACATATCAAATATTCGCCCTTTGATATTTTCTGCTATGCCTATACCATTATCTGACACACGAATAAACAATTGATTATCTTTTAATTCCAAGTATATTTTGACGAAATCTTCTGTTTTAGAATGTTTCATACGATGGCGAATGCCATTATCTACTAAATTACAGATAAGTTGGGCGAGTAGCTCTTCATCGGAATAAAATTTAGTACCATAGTTTTTGGTTTCGATATAGACTTTGACAAATTCTGCATTAGGGTTAGGTATTTCTTTGATTTTTTCTAAGGACTTACTCCAAAGTTGTTGTAAATCTATAGGGGCTACTTCTAAGGTTTTCTTTTTGATGTCCTGAATACCTGTAATTTTAGTAAGTGTACGTAAGGTATTGTTTGTATGTTGGATAAGTAAGGGCAAATACACTGGGACATTTTCGGTATTTAAGTCCATAAGATTCATCAAACCTAAAAGAGTCGTCAAGGGACCTCTAATGTCATGAGCGGCACGATAAATAAAATAATCCAACTCATCGTATGCTTTTTGGACGGCGGCAGTTCGCATCGCGACCCTCATTTCCAGTTCAGCATTAATTTTTTTTAGTTCTTCGGTACGAATCTCAAGGAGTTCTTCGAGGCGTTTCTTTTCTTGTTCTAAAAAGAGGCTATTTTTAATAAAACGCGCTTTTACAGCTTGCATTAGCTCTTTTTTGGTAAAGGGCTTGAAAAGATAATCATCTGCGCCCATGCTCATCGCATATCGTACATCTTCTTGGCTTGTCCGAGCAGATAAGAAGATAAAAGGAATGGTTGCGGTGCGCTCTTCGCTACGGAGGCGAGAGAGAACTTCATATCCATTCATATCAGGCATCTCCACATCACAAATAATGAGTTCAAAATCGTCGAGTTTAGCTTTAGCAACCCCCTCAACTCCATTGGTAGCCACGTGAACCAAAAAACCTTCGCTTGTAAGGACATGAAATAATAATTTCCTTACCAAGTCATCATCTTCAATGATAAGTATTTTTTGGTTTTCCATTTATTGAATAAAAAGTAGAGATGTGTTAATCTTATGCAATTATACAAGAATTTTTACTTGTGGTGATATGATTAGGTATTTTTTTGTAAAATTCTACGCTAAATGAAATAAAAGACTATGCAAAGTCTAAGTACAAAATTTGGCTTATTGATTAGCTAAAATTTCTGCAATGTGTTTTATCATTATATTTCTTTTCTGGCGTTTGAGGATACCTTCTAAGTGCATGAGGCAGGACATATCTCCTCCTGTGATGACTTCTGCTTCATGCTTTGCATGGTCGTTTATCCTATCTACACCCATTTTGACAGAAACTGCTTCTTCTGAAACACAAAACGTGCCACCAAATCCACAACACTCGTCTTTTCTGTCCAATTCTATGAGTTCTAAATCCTTTACATTAGTTAGTAAGGTCTTGATTTTAGAAAAATCATCTCCTACGATTTCGGAGGATTGGGACTGACGCAAGCCTCTCTGTCCATGACAACTCAAATGTAAACCTACTTTATGAGGAAAAGAAGCTCCTAAATCTGTAACTTTTAGCACATCTACCAAAAAATCACAAAGCTCATACGTGTTTTTTCTGACGTGTTCTACCTCTTTGTCATGCCCCAGTCTTTCATACCTCTCTTTGACGTGTAGAACACAACTTCCTGAAGGAGCAATGATATAATCATAATCTTTAAAATTTTTGATAAAAAGTCTCATTACAGGCTCGGATGCTTCTTCAAAACCAGAATTTGCCATAGGCTGTCCACAGCAAGTTTGTTCTAAAGGATAATCTACGGATAAGCCTAATTTTTCTAAAATATGTAAAGTAGCAATTCCCACTTGAGGGTAGAATTGGTCTATGTAACAAGGAACAAACAAAGCAACTTTTATCATATCAGTTATGGATTTATGCGATTTGAATATACTCTTTATCTTCTACATAATCTTGGAGGTAGGCAAAATTATGCGTGAGTTGTTTATTTTCTACAATGGTAGCTCTTTGAATAACACCTTCCTTATCTCCCTCAAAAAGATGTGGTAATATATTTTCCATCAATACCGCTCCAAAGTGAGCAGAGGCATCTCTTGGTAATTCTGTTGGCAGATTGTCTATTGCCATTACTGTGATGTTCGAGGAGTTAGACATAGCCGATTCTACTTGCTCAGAAATAGGATTATAATCAAATGTTGGCTCTAAAATATCTGTACTCTGTTGTGTACAAGGGATAGAACCATCTACATCACACGTAATATCCGCTACGGATTTGATACGAAAATTCTTTTTTCTCATTTCTTCTTTGGTGAAAAGTAAGGGAGCTTCAGGATGCCAGTACGCACAGGCAATGAGTAGGTCTGTGATTGGATAATATTGGGAAAAGGTACTGACAAAGTGAGATGGGTATTGGTAAAATTCTTCCGAATCAAACGCTTTGCCTTTTTGGTGGGCGTGATAGTCTGAAGAGCGGAGTTGTGTATAGACAGCTTCGTGAAAATCATTAATTTGCAAATAATCTTTTACGCTCACTTTTTTAATAACAGCCTTGTCCAAGAGTTCTATTGCCCCATTGGCTACCCTACCGCCACCTGTGAGTGCGATTTTGACAGGAGGCAACTTTATCTTCTTCAGTTCATCAAACATTTCAAATTTGTCAAAACACTGAAACGCCCTTTTCATCTCAAAGAGTTTATATTTTTTGCCATACATCCATAACGCATTATAAGCACCTACCAGACCCGCATACCACCCAAAAGCGATTAACCTCTCTCCTTTATCATCTACAAGAGTTTCATAATCTATAAGTTTTATATTTTTTTCTATAATTGCTTTTAATAATTTGCGGTTATGTGTTTGTTTTTTAATAGTATGCGAGAAAAAGAAATACGTCTTGTGAGGAATAAGCATATTCACTGGTACTTCCTTGATTCCTAATAATATATCACAATTGCTCAAGTCCTCCCTTAACTCTATACCTGCCTCTATATATTCTTCGTCATGAAAACATCTTACTGTACTTGGCTGAACAAATATGTTTACTTGTTGTGGGTAGCGTTGTATTAATAATCTACATTGTTTGGGAGAAAGAGACACTCTTCTGTCCGTAGGGATTTTACCTTCTCTGATGAGTCCAATATTTAACATAAATCAATGGTTAAGGGAAAAAATACTTCTTTGTTGCGAAAAAATAGGTATTAATTAAAAAACATTTTGGATAGATACAGTGCAAATTTAGGCAAAATTTTTTATAACTTGCTATATAAACTGAAGACAACATATTTAGAGATTTTGCCCTAAGAAAATAATAAGATGTCATGTTTTTTTGTTATTTCTAATGTATATTTGCGCCCTCATAATAAATAAATAGATGGGAAAATTAGATAATAAAGAAGATTTACTAATAAAATATACTCAACTTTCTCAAAAAGAAAAGCTAATTTTGGAGATTTGCGCTTTACTTTATGAGGCAATTAGTCAGACAAATTTGGTGGAATTACTCCGCGAAATCAATGTCAAAGATGATAATGATAACACATATATTTCTAATTCTTTAAAACCCATTAAAGAAAAACTATTAAAAGCCCAATTGTTAGAATATATAGACCCATCTACTACTACCTACTTCAAGTGTAATTATGCGATTGCTGATGACATAGTCAATGTATTTTTGAAGCGTAAAGAATGGACAAAAACCATAGAAGTCATTCGTAGGAAATACCCAATGGTACATTCTTATTGGTATTCTTCTCAACCTACACACTTTATCAGATGTTTGAGAGAGGCAAGAATTGGACTTTTTCAAGGAGATGTAAACTTGATAGAAGAAGCCTTAAGTTATGCAAAGAAGTATTTTCCCGAACAATTCAAAAATTATCACTTTTTCTTAGAGATTTTCAATCAACCTTTCGAAGTAGAAAAAATAAAACGTTATTCCTTGCCTATCCAAGTTTCCGCAAGTATAGATATTACAAACCAATCTTTAGCCAACTTACTGCCTTGCGAAGATTTCATAAACTATTTGTACGATTGCAAAGATTATTCTGACGAACAATATGGTAAGGTTTTTAGAGATTTATTAGCTACTCTATTGATATTCAAGGGTAAGCTCAAAGAAGCAGAAGGAATCTGCAAAATAGATAAAGAAAGCACAAATGCCAACGCTCGCTTGGCTACGATTGAGTTTTTGAAGGGCAATAACGATAAGGCAGTTCAGATTTTTGAAAATGCCTTGCAAAGCTATCGAGCAAAAAATAATAGCAAAAAGCTATTTTTCCCTCAGCTTACAGGCATATTTTATATTTTAGCTTTACTCAAAAAAGCAGATATGAACTTATTTCCTTTTATCTATTCGCTGATAAAAGGAGTAGAAAAGGATAATAGCTATCTTCAACTTTATCAGCTAATCTATGCTCTGATGAAAGCGCAGGAGAATCAGATGGTCGAGTACAATAAAATCCTTGATATCGCTTTGCCCAATTCCCAAATGGAGCGTTTGATAAAAGTTTTGGTACTCTATTGGGTAAAAGTAGAAAAAGCAAAACCTTTGTCTTCCAGTGTCAGAGATA
>JALOMS010000442.1 GCA_025455345.1 Thermoflexibacter sp.
TCTGTGAGTTTGTTGTCGTGCTTGCCTCCCTTACTGACGATATAACCTGCCTTTTGAAAGTCTTTGGTTGCCTTTTCTAAATCATCAACCAGAAATACAATGTGGTCGAGTAGTAACATGGTTTTCTCTACGTTAAATTATTCAAAATTAATGCTTTATTTTCACTTCACCAAAATCTTGATGTCAGTATTCCGCCCTTTGTCATCACTGCAAGAGATTTTTACCTCGCCTCGGTTGGGTTTGAAAAATACCCTTTCCGTAGGTTTGGCGGACTGATAGAACTTGCCATTTATGTACCAAAACACTTTTTTTACGTCATTGTCCACATTGCAGTTGAGCATGAGTTCTATGGGTTCGTCATCTATGGTGAGATACTCTCTGCCCTCCACAGGGGACACAATTTTAGGTGCATTTCCTTCTAATAGTTTGGTACACTGCGGATTGTGGGGCGGCATTTTTTCTATTGCCACTTGGTTGGTTTCGTAAAATGCAAGCATTTCTGGCGAAAGATTGGGGTAGAGTTTTCGCTTGAAACCGCCTTGTGGCAAGCACTCAGCGCAATAACTCATTTTTTCGTCAGGGGAAATAAAAACATAGCGCAGGTGTTCGCAACGCCTTGTATGTGAAACTGTTGGAATAAAATAATCGGACGTGGTGCTTTCGCAAAAATCGGAAGGCAAGTCACCCGTAGCCGTACAAACCAAGCGATTTTTCAGCGTTTCAGGAATGAAAAACCAATCTAAGGGCGCATTGTAATCTATCACCCCAAATAGTTTGAACAGCAGGGGAGTTGCCACGCCCGCGCCTACGAGTTCGGGCGAGCCTACGCCATTGGCATTGCCGAGCCAAACGGCTACGGTATATTTGGCGTTGTAACCAATGCTCCATGCGTCCCTTCTGCCGTAGGAAGTGCCTGTTTTCCATGCGATTTTTGGGATATGTGGATTGTGTTCGTAGTCGCTCGGCATTTCGGGGCGTTCTACTTTGGTGAGGATTTCAGTGAGCATATAGGCGGCGGAGGGGCTTATATGCCTTTGTACCTCACCCCAGCCCTCTCCTTTTGAGAGGGAGTCCATTCCCCTCCCAGTAGGGGAGGGGGTAGGGGGTGGGGTAATCACCTTCAATGGACTAAATACGCCTTGATTGGCAAAGGCGCAGTACAGTCCTGCCATTTCCACCAAACTCACGCCACAGCCTCCCAACGCAAGGGAAAGCCCTAAGTTTTTGTCTTTCTTGCTGATTTCTTGGAATTGCGCCCGTTTCAGCACGTCTATCATGTTTTTTACGCCAATTTGGTCTAACATCTTGACCGCAGGCACGTTGAGCGAATTGGAAAGGGCAGTTTCCACACTGACAAATCCGTTGAACGTGCGGTTGTAGTTCTCTGGTGCATAACCCGAAAAATCCACAGGCAAGTCGTGCAGTACGGACTTGGGTGTTACGATTCCATCGTCAAAGGCAAGCCCGTAAATGAGTGGTTTTAAGGCACTCCCAGGCGAGCGAAAGGAGCGCGCATTGTCCACCTGCCCTGCGTTTTCGCCGTCTTTGAAGTCTGGCGAACCCAAGTAGGCAATGATGTTTCGCGTCTTGTTGTCCACCACCACGACCGCCGCATTGTGAATATTGAAACCTTTTAATTTTCTTGTGTATGAGTAGGTTATATCTTCTACCTTGCTCTGTACCTCTGCCTTGATGGTCGTTTTCACAATGTCAATGGTGGGCATTTCTTGGTGCAAATGGTTGGCAAAGTGAGGCGCAAGCGCAGGAGCGTCCAAGCGTTTAGCGTCTAAGGGTTCGTGGAGTGCGTCCTCAATTTGTTGATTATCAAATGCTTCATTCTCCTTGAAGCGATTGAGCCACTTATTGCGCTCTTTTTCAATGCGCTCGTTGTGCTTGCCCAAAGCCAAAGACGTGGGGCGGTTCGGAATAATCGCCAAAGCGGTGATTTGTGCCAAACTTAGCTTATCAGGTAAGCGATTGAAATAGAGGAGAGAAGCGGACTTGATTCCCTCTACGTTGCCACCATAAGGCACGAGGTTCAGGTAAAGTGCCAAAATTTCCTTTTTGGAAAACATGACTTCCAACTGCACCGCCCGAAACATCTCCACCATTTTGTTCCAATAGGTGCGCTCTTTGGGTTCTAACAATCGAGCAACCTGCATAGTAATCGTAGAAGCCCCTGATGTTTTTTTCCCTTTGACAAGGTTGTAAAAACCTGCCCTGACTATCGCCAAGGGATTGACTCCTAAGTGATAATAAAAATAGCGGTCTTCTTTTTCTATGAATGCCTTTTCCAACTCTGGCGTGATTTCCGCTAATTCAGTTTTCATGCGCCACTTGTCATCTTTGGAGAGAAATACGTTTAGCACCTTGCCCTCTTGCGAAACAATCAATTGAGAATAAGGAATATAGGTATCAATAGGGAATAAAAAATGCAAGACAAAAAACAAAACAAAGGGAGAAAGACCGTAAATCCAGCGTTTGCGGTAGCGGGGGGTGGAGAAGTGGGTTTTCAGTGCTTTGAAAATGTAATTTTTGTAATGGTGAAGGTTTAGCATTATTCTTTTTCAATCAAATAAAAATCTAAAATTGTAGTCGTCAAGTTCAAAATAGCATGAAACGATAAGCATACTTATTTATATCGATTGGCTTTTCTTGTGTCAAATCGTATTGGTAAGTTGCATAACTTTTAAGTCTTGCTATGCAAATATCTTCTTCTTTCAGGTTCAGCATTGCTATTGTGATATTTGCCTTTTCTTGATTTTCTACACTTGCAAATGGATTTGGAATAAGCTCTCCTGTTTTAAAATTTATAGCAAAATAAGTATCAAATTCGTACTCTTTCTCATCTGGTTTTAGCAAATTATTATCAAAATTTTCCAACTTTTCGCTCTGACATCTATCACAGCACAGAAATAAGTTTTCCCACTGATAGGCAAGTTCAGGAAACTGAGATTTGGGTCTAAAATGGTCTATGGTTTCTTTGCTCAAACTTCTGATAGGAAAACCGTCACAGTAGGTACAATGACTTTTATTCATATCTTCTTTTAGCAAAGGCAGTAAAAGCAAGTTTACCTTTTGCTTCTTGTATGTAGCCCATTGAAAAGGGAAATTGCTATTTTTTACTTTGTTTTTCTTAAATTTTTCTCCCCATTTTTGCCATTTATCCTTCAAAAATGGAGGCGATTCTGGTCGTTCTAATTTTGTCATATTGCATATTCTTCTTTGGATAGTCTTTCCAATTGTCTTAATTCACTTCCAATGATGTTTTTGATTTCCAAACTCTTATTTGCTAAATCTTTCGCCTTTTGCAAAAACTCTTCTTTTTTGTTTTTTTCACCCTTAAAAAGTTGCTCTCTAAGTGCATAAAACTCTTTAAATTCTTTCTCCACATCCTCTCCAAAATCTTCTTTGATTCCAAAAATTCTTTCTAAAATCAAGTCATAACTTTCCCCATCATTAGATAGTCTTACCTTTGCCACCCTCGAATTTCCATCTTTATTTTCTAACTGATACACCCATGCGCCGTCCACCGACCCAACTACAAAAGGTGAGTGCGTAGAAATAAAAATTTGTGCATTCTTAAAGAGTTTCTGGATTTCAGGCAGGATTTTTCTCTGCCAAGCGGGGTGCAGGTGAACCTCGATTTCATCTAAAAATAAGATAAAATTCCTATCGAAAATATCCCTATCGTCTATCCATTTGATTCTGTCCATTCGCATCAGTAAGTCCGCAATCCAGCTTAGGATAGATTTCAGTCCATCTGGGAGAACGTCAAAGTCGAGTTTTACATTATCTACTTTTAAAATGACATTGAGTGGATTCCTTTCTAAAACAAATTCTATTTTTTTCTCAATAATATTAGAAATAGTATCTTCAATTCGTTTGATAGATTTGGCATAATTTGCCGCCTCATTTTTTTCTCCACTTGCCAATGCCAATGCCTCATTTGTCTTTTGATTAGCAATCCACTGGATAAGTAGTTGATTATCAATAGATTTTTCAAAATTTAAACTATTTTCAAAAGAATTTTTTGTAATTTCTTGAATGGAATTGATTTGATAATTGGCAGTATTGCGATAGCCTGAATAGGCAAAAAAGGCAAAATTAAAAGACTGATAAGGACTATTATAGAAATGTTCCTTTTTTTGATTATAAAGGTTAATTGGTTTTGAAGATTCATTTTGAGTAATATTACCTCCTAATACTGCTTCATAGCTATTACTTCCGTCATTTGCAAAATTTATAGTAAACCTACTTTGAGAACTATCATATCTAAATCTTTTATGTAGCAAGTAGTTAAAAGATACACCATCTGCCAACGCATACAAAATCGTACTTTTCCCTGTGCCATTTTCGCCAGTGAGTATATGAATTTCCGCCTTCTCAGGGTCAGTTTTTTCCCTAAACTCAATGGTTTCGTCCTCGAAAACACCAATATTTTTCAGATGTATTTTTGAAATTCGCATGGATTATGATTGATTTTTCTTTTAGAATAAGCAAAGATAAGAGATTTTCTAAAATTTTCATAACTACTCTATGCGTTCTGCTGCCGTAGCATAGCTACCATTCTTAAAAGTATATTCTCGAATCCATGTAAAAGAGGTTAAATCTTTCTTTTTCATTAGATTACGAAGTAAAAGTGGCAAACCATCAATACTTTCTCCGATGTTTTCAAAGCTATCTCTCATCAACTCTCCCTT
>JALOMS010000019.1 GCA_025455345.1 Thermoflexibacter sp.
AACCTGCTTGCACCTGATACCTTGCGAATGCCTACCTCTTTGGCACGTTTCAAGGAACTGACCGTAGAAAGATTGATGTAGTTGAACCAAGCAATGGTTAAAATTAAGACTGCAATGCCACCTAACAGATAGACAAACCACAATTTGCCTGTGGTGGGGTATGTGTAATCCAAGCTACTGCCTAAGTGAATTTCCGTAGCAGGTTGCAAGCGAATTTTGGCTGTGGATTCAGGTTGTTTACTTTTGTATAACTCATTGATTTTCTTTTCAGTAGCTAAATAGTCTGTGCCTTCTTTCAAAGTGATATAAGCGTTCAAATATTGGCTTTCCCAACTGTCTAAGTTTACCCAAGGATTGCCTTCTATGTTCGCAGGATTTTTTAGTGTTTCCAAAGAAAGGCAAACATTAGTCTGAATATCAGAGTTTTCAGATATGTCTTTAAATACTATCACGACTTTATACGGCTTTGAGTGGAACTGATTATTCACCAACAAAACTTGGTTCAAGGCACTTTTCTCACCAAAATACTTCTTTGCGTACTTTTCAGAAATTGCTACCGTAAAAGGCTCTTTCAGGTCTTTGGCATTCCCTTCTGAAATGGGAAAACTAAAAAACTCAAAAAAGTTGCTCTCGACAAAAACCATTCCGTCTTCCCTAAAACTCTTTGCTTCTTTGCTATTGTCTTGCGCTATGCCAATCACGCCATTGCCTATGCCAGTCGCAACCCTACAAAAACTCTCCACCTCTGCGAAATTGTCCTTAAAAGCAGGGGCAGACGCGGGTTGCATATACTCATGCGTACCGCCTTCCTTGCTTTCACTTAGCAAGCGATACATTTTAGGCAGGTTGGTGTGGAACTGATTGACACTCTGCTCGAAACTGAGGTATTGGAGGATAAAAATAAAAGTGGCAATCCCAACGGCAAGCCCTACAATATTGATAGCAGAGAAGGCTTTGTTTTTCTGCAAATTGCGGGTGGCGATTTTTAAGTAATTGGAAATCATACAATTATGAGTTATAAATTATGAATTATAAATGCTTTAAATACAAATGTTTAAAATGCAATAGTTAAATAGTTTGATAGTTAGAAATACAAGTTTCTTGTTTATGGTTAGAAATACAGATTTAGTTTAAAGTTTCTGGTTCAAAGTTTAAAGTTCATGGTTCAAAATACAGCAATCAATAACTCACACAACTATTCAACAACCAACAACTAACAACCAACAACTAACAACCAACAACTAACAACCAACAACTAACAACTAACAACTAACAACCAACAACCAACACTAACAACCAACAACTAACAACCAACAGCTAACTATTCAACAATCAACAACTAACAACCAACAACTAACAACCAACAACCAACAACCAACTATTCAACTATTTATCTATTCAAACCATTCTTATATTTAAAAATCACTCCGTCCTCAAACTCTTCGCAGGATTTTGGGTTGCCGCCATGTAGGACTTATAACCTACTGTTAGCGAAGCAATTACCACTGCTGAAAAGAAAGTAATTAAGAAAATAGGTACGCCAATCGTAATTCTATTGGGGTAATTTATCAAGATAACATACTCCAAAACAGCATAACCTATGGGTGCGGCTATCACAAAAGCAATGACTAATAGTTTTACAAACTCTTTGGAAAACATCAGCAAAATACTTTGCACACTTGCGCCCAATACCTTGCGAACGCCTATTTCTTTGGTTTTGTGCAGTGCCATGAAAGAAACCAAACCGTACAGACCTATGCAACCTATGATGATGGTCATCAGTGCAAAAAATTCAATCAAATCAGTAAATCTTGTTTCCACCTCATAGAAAGCGGCAATACGCTCGTCTAAAAAAGCATATTCCAAAAAATATTCAGGATAGACCGTATTCCAAGTTTTTTCTATGTAGGCAAAAACATTTTTTGTTTCTTTCATGTCTATTTTTAAGTTCATCCGATAGTAGTTTTGCAAATTAGTACCTATCATACATGGATAAGTTCTATCGCGTAACGTATTGGTAGCGAAATCTTTAACTACACCTACTATTCTCTTGTCCTTGTCCACATTTCCTCCGTTGTGTACGATGTCTATGCTTGCGCCAAGTGCCTGTTCGGGTTTTGCAAAGCCCATTTCTTTGACCATCACCTCGTTAATAACAATTTCATTGAGTGTGTCGCTGTGATTGACATTGCGACCCGCCAAAAGTGGAATTTCAAAAGTAGCAAGGTAAGAGGTATCAGCAAATTTTGCCTGTACGTAGCTTTCTTTTAGCTCACCTTTGGCATTAGTAAAACGATACTTGAAGCCCATGTAAGCCTCTGAAGAAGGGGGTGCATAAGATAAACTTGCATTTTTTACACCATTTGCCCGCAAAAATTCACCCTTAAAAGTATAAAGACGTGTAGAATCTGCTTTGGGAAGGGTAATGGTAATGATAGCGTCCTTGTTAAATCCTAAATCTTTGGTTTTCAGGAAATCGGACTGCTTTACCATGATGACTGAAAAAATAATCATCAGTTGAGAAATCATAAACTGCATGACTACCAGCCCTTTGCGTAGGCTTATGCCGCCTGAATGTCTGGTAGTGATACTATTTTTGATTGCCAAGATAGGATTGAAGCCTGAAAGCACCAAAGCAGGATAAAAACCCGACAAAAAGGTTACAATTACAGTAGTGATTGCCAAAAAAACAAGCGTTTCTGGCGCAGTAAGGTATTCATCACCAATGCGATATTCTAATAAGCGATTCATTGCCGCTAAGAAATAGTGAGCAACTGCCCAAGAAATCAATACAGAAAGCAAAGTAATGACAAAAGCCTCACTCATAAATTGGAAAATCAATGCCTTGCGGCTACTGCCAAGTACCTTGCGAATCCTTACCTCGCGGGAGCGATTGATAGCCTGTGCGGTCGCCAAATTGATAAAGTTAATACAGGCAGTAAAGATGAGTAATAAGCCAATCGTGCCTAAAATAATAAAAATAAACTCTGGAAGAGTCAAAGTATAGCTCATAGATTGTGTATCCCAGTGCTGTTCTGCCAAAGGTTGAAGTTGGTGGCTAAGGGTCAAATTTTCCTTACGCATTTTTTCTTTGTTCTGCTTGCTAAGGGTAGCACTTACCTCCGTAGCTTGCAGGTTTTCAGGCAGTTTCACGAATACCATTCTCCCCCAATCGATGTTCCAATCTTGCAAATAGTCCGTCTTCCAATCTTGGAATCTGGTTTTGTCCGAAATGATAAACTCAAAAGGAAAATCTGTATTGGCAGGAAAATCTTTGACCACTCCTGTAACTTTGAGGTCTAAGTAATTAGTCCAGCGAACTATCTTACCAAGAGCAGGCTTGTTCCCAAAAAACTTTTGGGCGAGGCTTTCAGAAATCACCACTGAATTAGGCTCGCTCAGTGCTTTGCGTGGCTCTCCTTGGATAAAGGGAAAAGAGAAAATCTCAAAGAAATCTGGCTCGGCAAAAGTTACTTGTTGCTGATATTTTTTGTCTTCACCCGTTTTTTCATCCATTACTCTCACACCAGATTTCCAAGATTCGTGATAGACTGCGGTAGCTTGGATTTGAGGGAAAGTAGCCCTAATGCCATGCACCAGTGCAACAGGAGCTTGCGAATAGGAGAAATTTTCTCCTGTTTTGTCATTTTTTACCAAGTTCATCACCCGAAAGATACGCTCCGAATCTTGGTGGAAAGTATCCGTACTGTACTGGAAACGAAGCAAAATAAAGAGCAGGAGCGCGCAAGTAATGCCCAAAGTAAGTCCTAAGATATTGACAAACAAGTAGCTTTTGTTCTTCGTCAAGTTTCTGAGCGTAGTCTTAAAGTAATTTTTGAACATGGTCGTATCAATTTGGAATTAAAAAATCTGGAATTAAGAATACAATAGTTTGATAGGTGGATAGTTTGATAGTTAGAAATACAGATTTAGTTCATAGTTCAAAGTTTAAAGTTCAAAGTTTCAGGTTCAAAATACAGCAATAATTCACACAACTATTCAACAACCAACAACTAACAACTAACAACCAACTATTCAACAACCAAACTATTCACGTACTCTTATTCCAATTCCCTTGCCAAAAATAAACAACTCATAATTAATAACTTATAACTCATAACTTGTATTTCTCTGTCCGTTTTCGGTCGCTTTTGTGCGGAAGTGGGAAGAAACGAATAATTGTGGAATACGAAGACATTAGACAGGTCTAAAATATAAAGACTTGGGTAATTATTTGTTGAAAAATAACTATTGCTGTGGGTGAATTTTGTTTTTAAAAAGAAAAATGGTTTATTTGCTAATAAAGTAAAATTGATGATGATAAAATACAATTCATCAAAAAAATTAGATACGATTATCTACTATTTTAGTGCATGAGTAAGCAAATTAAATTAACATTGTAGCACACCCTTCAGAGTGTGCAAGTATTTGATAATGAACTAAACACGCTAAAGTGTATTTTACATTGAAAAATAAAATTTTATTTAACATATTGATTATCATTATTTTATATTTTATTTATAACTAATAATTCATAATTACTTATTTAATTTATCTAATTAAAGCAATCTAACAAATGGATAATCAAAAACATAGTATTCTCTATGTTGATGACGAATTAGTAAATCTAAATGTATTTAAGACTACATTTAGGCGTGAGTACGCTATATTTACCGCTACCTCTGCACATGAGGGAATGGACTTGTTGCGTCAATACCCAATTGATATGATAATTACAGACCAAAGGATGCCTCGAATGACGGGGGTAGAATTTTTGAAATGGTCATTGGAAGAGTTCCCAGAAAAAACACGTATAATTTTAACGGGTTTTAGTGATACTGAAGCTATTATTACTGCTATCAATGAATGTGATATATATAGGTATATGACCAAACCTTGGGATACAGAAGAAATGAGATTGGCTCTGAAAAAAGCATTTGAAACGTATCAACTTAGGCAGGATAATTTCAAACTCCTCGAAGACCTCAAAGAAGCAAAAGAATCATTAGAACAAAAAGTAATAGAGAGAACTACGGAAGTTACTCAACAGAAGGAAGAAATAGAGTATAAAAATCAGGTTTTACAATCACAAAATAGTTTGCTCAAGGAACTCGATGATGAGAGGAATAATATTACAAGTATGATAGTGCATGACTTACAGTCGCCTATTAATCGCATTAGTGGATTATTGGAATTATTTGAAATAGAAGGGAATCTGAGTTTTAATGAGAATCAAAAGATATATCTCGATTTGATAAGAAGGAATATTTCAGACGCAAGTCGTCATATACGTAATTTATTGGATATTAAAGCCTTAGAAAAAAATTTGAATTATCAAATGCCTTTATCTAAGATTAATCTCGCTTCCTTATTGCCTCAACTTTTGGTAGCATACAGGGAACAAGCAAGTAAAAAGCAAGTAAATTTGTTGTACGAAAGTAATAGTGAAGAAGTCTTTATTAAAGGACAAGAAGACTATCTGAATCGCATTTTTGATAATCTTATTTCTAATGCTATCAAGTTTTCGCCCAAAAATGTCAATAGCAATATTTTTATTAAAATAAAGGAAAATGGGAAATATGTTCGTATTAGCATACAAGATGAGGGACAGGGCTTAAGTGAAGAAGATAAAAAGAATTTGTTTAAAAAATTCCAAAAACTAAGCGCACGCCCAACTAATGGGGAATCTTCTTCTGGCTTGGGCTTATCTATCGTCAAATCGCTCACAGAAAGGCTTATGGGGAGTGTATGGGCAGAAAGCGAATCTAAAAAAGGAGCAACTTTTATCATAGAATTTCCTAAATATAGTTCCCACTAAATTTATTCTTATGTCTATGATTGGCATTAAAGAAACCGCTTTGTATGTAAAAGATTTGGAACGAACAAAGCATTTTTATCACGATTTGCTGGGGTTTCCTTTGATTGGTTATGTCAAAGACCGCCATGTATTTTTTCGCGTTGGAAGTTCCGTTTTGCTTTGTTTTAATGCAGAAACTACCAAAGATGATGTGTTATTACCTCCTCACTTTGCTGAAGGACATCAACACATTGCCTTTGAGGTAGCCAAAGAAGAATATGATGATTGGAAAAAGAAAATCCTTGAATTGGGGATAGCTATTATTCATGAACATCAATGGAGTAATGACTTTAAGTCCTTCTATTTTAATGATTTGGATAGTCATGTATTGGAGATAGTTCCCGCAGGAATGTGGGGATATTAGGGATTCATTCTATTATTTGAGCTAAGCTAATCTGACTTGATAGCTTACAAATACGACGGCGTGGGTCATTTTCCTTATAATCTGTAATTTCTTTGTCTGGTAATTCTTTCTCTCCTTTACTGATGACCTCTATACTTATGTCTATATTGCCAATCTGTACTAACCTCTCTGTGAGGTAATTATAAACAATATCTGCTCGTTGTGCAGAGAGTTGGTAATTATCAGTGGGGTTACCTATGCCGTCTGCATAGCCAATGATATTGATTTTGAGTTGTAAAGGAGTAGTGGGGTATTGTTTTTTTAACTGTTGAATGACCTCATCTATTTCTAAAATTAAAGCATTAAGAATAAGGATACCTTCAGCTTTAAGCACAAATTTGCCAACTCCAAAAGCAACTTCTTCGGATAAAGTTTTCTCACCAAAATCTATGATTTGATTTTTAGCGGATTTGGGTCGGACTTTTTTGGCTTTTTCTATTTGTGTATCTAAAATAGGCTCTCTGCGATAGAGGGTTTCTTTGGTTTGAGCATAGAGTATGCTTCCCTTTGTAGCGGTAAATAAAAAGAGGAATAAGATAAAAGGATACTTGTTCATTGCGCCCAATACTAAAATCAATATTTACAATATTAAGAAAAATTATCTAAATACGCAAAAATCAAAAGAGTACGTGTTATTTAAAACTCGTACTCCTTTGAAATTAATTTTTTGGTATCTTATTTTACTTACCAATGACCAATTTTTCACCTTCTTTGACTACGTCGTCTTTCTTCTTATTCAATGTTTTGAGTTGCTCATTAGAAAGATTATATTTGCGCGCAATCACAGAAAGCGTTTCTCCTTTAGTAACAGTATGATAAAAAATCTTGCCGACTAATAGTTTTTCTCCTTCGCGTATATTGCCTTCGGGCTTGTCATTGAGTTCTTTGAGAGTATTGACCTCTGTGTCGTATTTTTTGGCAATTGCTGATAGGGTTTCTCCTTTGCTTACAAAATGGTGAACTAACTCGAAGTCCATAGAAGATTTGGGCAGTTGTCCGTTTTGATTTTTCAGTGCTTCTGCTAAGTCTGCATCTATTACTAATTTAGTACCCGTAGGGATAGGTTTGGTAACGCCTACGCCTGGAGCGAGTTTGTTCCAAAGTTTGAGGTCAGAAGGCTTGATTTTGAATCTTTCAGATATTTTATACATATCATCGCCCTCTTGGACTATGTAATAACCCTCGTCCATGCTATTTGCGGTTTGTGGCGCAGGTATTATTACTTTTTCTATTTTTTTCAAGAAAACAGTATCCCCATTTCTTACGATTTTGTCTTTGAAGATTTTTGGGTTGTTTTCTATGAGTAAGCTCATATCTACATTATATCTCTTAGAAATGCTGTACAATGTTTCCCCTTTTTGTAATATATGAAAATTAGGTGGTTGGGTATTATCCAAAGGAGTCATGCTAATTGGAGGTTTGCGTCCAACAATAAGTTGTTGTCCAAAATTTATTTTTTCATTTTGGATATTGTTCCACTGAATAATGCTATCAGGTTGGGTATTGTACATTTTTGCAAGTTTGTATATATTATCTCCTTGATTTGCACTATGTAATATAGCTTGGTCGAGGGGAATAGTGGTAGTAGAACCTTGCATAGGGTTGGTCATAGTGCCTGTCCCCATACTAACATCTCCAGTGCCTTGAGTGCCTGTCCCTCCTGCTTGGGCTGGTGAGCCAGAAACGATAAGTTCTGTGATTTCTAAGGGGATACTTCCACCTTTGACAACATCTATAGGAATATTGTTCAAGCGAGCGATTTCCTCGTCTGTGATATTATGCTCTGCTTTAATTTTAAAAAAGTTATCTGAAAAAGGATTTATTTGAATTCGTTTAGTTTCTCCAGTTCCTGTATTATTTGGATTTCCTGTTTGTGAGATAGTTCCTTGCTGGGGATTATTAACATTGACAGGTGGTTGGTAACCCGTTCCCTGCTGAGGATTATTAATCGTATTTTGTTGGTTTACAGTCTGTTGTGGTTGATTAACTATTTTTGGTGTGGGGTAAATGACTGTACCATACTTTAGAGATTCTTCATACCCTTTTTGGGAAACAACCAGCGTTCTTCTATCGTTTGGAATAGTTCCATTTAGTATTTGGTCTATGGTAAGTCCATTCCAATTGGCAAGGTCTTGTTTGTCCCCATAAGGATACCTTTTGAGAATATTATCAAAATGGTCTAAGTCAGGATTTACCTCAATAATATCATTGCCCGAAGCTGTTGGGTTTCTGACATAAGGCATATTAATGCCATCGTCTGTCAAGCCTGTTTTTGTAGTTTCCTGTGGTGGAGTAGTTTGTGTCTGATTAACAGGGACTTGCGTAGAATTATCTTCCACCTTATTGATAGGCAAGTTAGTTGTTGGGTTGATTGTTTGCTCACTCTTGTCTTCGAGTTGGGGGGTATTAGTTCTTGGGGCAGTTCTGCGCTTAATAGTTAGTTTTTGACCTTTTTTGATAACAGGAGTCTTTTCATCTATGCTATTATTTTTGGCGATTTCTGCTATGGAAATATTATATTTTTTAGCAATGCCAAAGAGCGTTTCCTTATCTTGGACGGTATGCACTACTTCGCTTGTATCTGCCTTTACTTCAGGGATATACGCATTTGCCGCAGGCTCTTTCAATTTAAGTTTTTGCCCTACTTTGATAGCACCTTTTTCGTCCAAGCCATTCCATTTTTTCAAATCTGCTACCTTCAGTTTGTACTTATTAGCAATTGCAGATACAGTTTCTCCTTTTTGTACTTGATGTTCATCTGGCACTATTTGAGCAGAGGTATTGTCAGGAGTTGTCATTGCAACCTCATCAGGGTGAGGCACTTCTGTAGCTGTATTTACAGGATTAGTATTGGGATTAGAAGGCAAAGTACCTTTATTATTCACTTCTGCTGTTTTTTGAACTGGAGGCTTTAGTCTAATCTGTTGTCCTTCTGCCAAGTCTGTATTTTTCAAATCATTCCATGCTATCAAATTATCCAAAGGAACGTTGGTTTTTTTATAAACATCTATGATGGTTTCGCCTGCTTGTGCGGTGTAAATAGTATCTTGCAAATTAATTTTTTGAGGAATGTTTACCTCTTTTTTTGCGACTTCAGTTGCCTTATTGACCAGACTATCAGGAACTTCTGTGATGGTATTGTCGGGTTGGCTGAAGATAGGATTTTGCACCAATGCTCGATATTCTATGGGCTTGTCCTCTGGTCTTCGACTATTTAACCAAACTACGCGCCCTACTTTAGCCGTATCTTTTTCAGACAAACGATTATTCCCAATAAGCGTACTTAAGCGAAGTCCATATCGCTGACTCACGTCCCAAAAACTTTCTCCCACATCTAATACGTGTTCTTTTGCGTCTGTTTTCTTGTTTTTCCTTTCCAAATAATAGACTTGTCCTTCTTTGATGTCATCAAAGTCGGTCATATCATTAAACAATCTAAATTTGTCGGGATTGATGTCTGCGGCATCTGCCATATCAGCGACTCTGTCTCCTTTGTCCCCTATCATTGCCTTCAGCCCATTTGCCTTAGCAAAAGTATAGTTCTTATCTCTAAATTTCTTAATAGTCTTGTCCATTAAGATAGGATAGAATCGTTTGTTCGTATCTAATACTGATTCATTGTTCGCCAAAGGGCTTATCAATCGGCTCACTTCTTCTTTTTTGGTATTAAGTACAGGTAAAATTACAGGAAAGGTTTTATAGCTTGGTATCTCGCTGGCTATCAACCATCTATTGTATTCTTTGATTTGGTCAAAGGGAATTTTGGTAAATTTGGCAATATCCTCCAAAGACTTGCCTTTGGTGTTGTGATAAGCCAATAATTCCATTGTAGAGTTTTCCCGCTCTATTTCGTCTTTATAAGCAATCACATACGCCAGTAAGTTCAGAATAGACTTAGGAGTAGCTTGGGTGATTTGGAGTTGTGTAGCCCCAATGAGGTTCTTATCTATCTGATTTACTGCATCTATCAACCCCATGCGATAGCTCATTACTGTATAAATCCAATTGCGGAGCAGATAGTTCTTATCTCTTAAGTGTTTGGCGATAAACTCACTGGAAATGATGATGTGCCTTCGTTCATCTACCTCCTCATTGACGGTCATGCCCATCTGTAAAGCTAAAGTGTCGCTTATCTGCCAAAAACCTACTCCGTCTGGAGTCCCCAAGGTAGATAGTAAATAGCTCGTTTGTAAGCTCAAATACTTAATATCGCTCGGAACTTGCTCATTCGCCAAAGCATTTTCTATCAAAGGGAAATAAAGTCTTGCACGAGACACACAAGCATGGTAAAAACTCTTTTTTGTATATTCATCTGCCTTTTCTTGAATCATCTCCCGCGCTTCATTATCGATAAGCAACCTTATCCCTGCAAATTGCATCTCTGAAGGAACATCATAAGGTCGTAAAATTGCTTTGGAAGGCAAAAACGTCAATACCAAAGCTGTGAAAAGAATGTATTTGGTCATAAGGTATTTTATTATGTTCTACTCAAAAAATAATATCTAACTTACTTTCAAGATAATATCGCATGAAAGTTAAACAAATTCTTTAAATTTTTTGTAAAAATAGTTGAATTTTTTTGAGAAAAAGTAGGAAAATACCTAATTACTTGCTTTTAAGAAGTCTTCTCTACGGGTTTCTTGTGAAATAGCATGGTATAAATCAGTAATACAAAAATAGAAATAAAAGGCAATAAAGCACTGATAAAGAACCACTTTCTAAAAGATTGCTTCAAAGTAGCATTGGCATAATAGGCGGCAACAGGGGTTATCACCAAATACAAGAAAATAATCATTGGATAAATCGCTACCAGACCATTGAGAGGAATATTCATAGTATTATAGTTTTAAAATAAAGAAATAAAAATATGGTAAAATAAATTTTAGGTGTATTTGATTATTGAATCTACGGTTTAAGAAAATATACGCAATATTAGAACAAATGTTCTAAATTATTCAAATTTTTAGAACATTTGTTCTATTTTTTTCTTCTTGCGTTTTATTTAGGATATACTTTCCAAATATTCTTGTTTTGCAGACTCTAAATCACGGATAATTAACTTTCTTAACTCTAAGATTTCGTTTAACTTATCCTTTTTGACTAAGCGAGCAGTCCTCCACTTACCCACAAAATCCAATAAGAAATACCAATACCGATAAGCAAAAAATCCAGCCAAGCCAATAGAAATAAGGTAGGTGAGCAAATAGCCAACTTGTGGGAAATAGTGATAAAAACCAAAAGCGTATGCGATGTATGCGCCAATGAAGGTAATAATACCAAAAGTAATATTCATGGGAGCATGATAGGTGATGTCTTTGGTAATCGCATGAGTGATTAGGGCAGGCAACTCATAAGGTAAAAAGTTATGAATCAAGCCATAAAGATATATAGGACTGCACAAGACAAGAAAAAATAGATTGCTGATTTTATCCTTGAAAGTAAGCGGGGGTTGCACAATGAGGCTATCGCTGAGTTGATACTTGGTCAGTAAGCTAAAATATTGATTGATATTTGCTTGCAATTGATTTACGCGTTCGGGCTGTCTTGCCTCGAAGTAATGAACAGCGTCGGCAAAGTGCTGGGCAACGACAAATAACTGCTCTGTTTCATGCGATTGTAAATGAAGCTCTTCTCTTAAGATATTGGTATAAAGTCGCTCTATTTTTTCTACTAATTCATCTATTTTTTTGTTTTCTGTAATGACTATCATCGCTTCTAAGCGTTCTTTGATTTCATTCGTTAGGTCTTGTACAGTTTTAATATCGTCTTGTAAATATCTATCTTTAAAGGACTTAATACTAATAGCCTCGTCAAAACTCACCATCAAACGGCTCTGAAATTTTCTCGGATTGGTATAATTGATGCCTATACAAACGATTTTTACGTCAAGCTCAAAGTTATTCTTTGCTTCAGCCCCAAGTGCGATTCTTGCTGTACCTGTTTTGATTTTCCGTAGTTTGCGCTCGTCTTCGCTTGTACCTTCAGGAAAAATAATAATTGCTCCTTTCTGCTCCAATAATTCATAACAAGCCCTAAACGAGTCTTCATTTTTGGAAGAAGCCACCGTGCTATCTTGTTGCCTATAAATCGGGATAGTATATAATTTCTTTAATAGCCATGCCACCAAAGGAATCTTGAAAATGCCTCCATTTGCTAAAAAATGGATTTTCCTTGGCACAAATAAGGCTCCGACCAAGGGGTCTAAGAAGGTACTTGGGTGATTTGCGACAAGAATTACCGCTCCTTTCCGAGGTACGTTCTCCACATTTTTCAAATGTATAGATTTGAAAAAAATACGGATAGCAATAAGAACAATCAACCTTAAAAATTGATATAACATAGAAAATTAGTTTTGAATCTGCTTATTCTAAAATCACAATTTAGGTGGTTTTTATATGCTAAAACTCGTGTAACCTCTGCTGAATATTTAGGCGCAAAGAAACTGCCGTATAAGTCGTATTAAAATTCCTAATGGCAAAGTCTGTTTGCTGATTTCTAAGCACTTGCTTCAAATCTATAAAGAGATTGTGTTTGACTTGGAAAGAAGCAGTAAGGTCTATAAAAGTCAAGTCAGTAGCCACGCCTTGCCCTATTTCATTTCCGTATTCTTGCACTTTGGTCGTATTGTCCAATAAAATATCACCGCCCCAGTTCTTCCCGTCCCAATCTCTCCCCATTTTAGTAGCAAATAGCTTAGCAATTAGGCTAAGACGGGGGATAGGTTGATAGCGCAAAATTGCCAATATTTCTCTAAAATTAGCCCCCAAAGGATGCGCCAAAGGCTGACTAAAATGTGTATAATTAGATAATCTTGGTTTATCAAAGTGCGTATAAGTATAGGGTCTGACCGCATTCAATTCTACTTGCAAATCCAAATTGGGGATATTGAACATATCTATGTATTTGAATCCCAACTGCCATCCCTGTTTATTTGCCCACCACCCATTGCCAGCTCTTACCTCCCCAATCACCAATTCATCTATAATCAATTGCCCATATAACTGAAACTGTTTCAAGAAGTTCCATTTAAAGTCAAGCCCCGCAATAGAATTATCTTGGCTACCCATGTTCTGCTCCAAACTGCGATAAAAAATAATAGGATTGAGGTAAGCCAATTCAAAAGTATCATCGCGATAGTTATCATCTCTGCCATAAGCAATAGACTCAAAAAAGCCAACATTCAGATTATCAGTAAGATTCAGACTAAGATGGTGGAACATGACATACTTTTTGGGATAGAGGCGATTAGTCCCTGAAGATTCTGAAAACATCTGCGTATAAAGATTAGAATAATTAAACTTCCAAATCTTGGTATTTAACTTTAAGAAAGTATAATTATTCGCAAAATCAGAAAGATGTAACGAACGATAACCTACTCCATAAGCATTTTTATCATAACCAAACTGAAGTGAGAGGTATTTTTTAATAATATCAAAAGAAATATACCCTCTCGCAGTCAAAAAATCAACCCCATTGGTGATACTTGTACCCGTTGGGTCTCTGTATGTCTTCCAAAAACCCTCATACGGAACAGTCTGAAAATCAGTAATAAACTGCTGGGCGTAGAAAGGAAATATCGCTTGATTTTCTCCAATATAGGAATAAAAACCAAGCCTGCGCGCAATCATACCCCTGATTTCTGCTCCTCTTGTATTGGTAAATGGTCTTTTAGCACTATTCCCATCATTGCCAAGACTAAAATGTAGTACAGGATTGAGATGGAAGTCAAAATCCTTAGAAGTATCTAAATCATTGTCTTTGAGCCTAAAAAAATCTGCCTTTGTTTTATAAAAGCGATTCCAGATGCCTTTCTTGTTCTTACTTTTATTGTCCAAGCTATCTGCCCACTCAGAGTTGTCATTAAGCAAATACAACAAATTAAACTTATCTACTTCAGACCAACCTTGCCTCAAAATCAAAGAATCCGCTAAAGCCGCAACACCCATACGGCTATACGGCTTACAAGCAGTAAAAATATGCTCGGCAAAACTTCCTTTTTTGATTTCATACCTATCTACCAAATGATAATAGTCTGTGTTAAAAGGGATAAAAGTGCTTTGTGCCTGTATATCAACTAAATAAAAAAATAAATATAAACATAAAAGGGCTTTTCTCATGAGGATTGTGTGTTAATAATAAAAGAAAGATGTTTCAATAGTTAAATTTTATTAAAAAATAATAACAAATAATAAATGTAAAATACTGATTACTAATGCGTTATTTTGTTTTGTGTTAAAGTATGATAAATTTCATCAAAATTCAGTACAAATTTTCCTAAAATATCTCGAATTTAAACCTAAAAAGCCAAATAAATTAGAAAATACATCTATTTATACTCAAAAAGAAGTCAAAATTGTACGAAAATGAACACATCAAACATAAAATCGTACACATTTGTATTGTATAAAAAATGAGATATTCATTCAAAATATTGATTATCAAAATAATATCTTTTTTGGTATATACTTTGGTAAATACAAAACGTCATCACAAATAAATAGAGTAAATAGTAAAAAGAAAAATTAGAAAAATTCATCAAACCAAAATTTTAACAGACAAAATTTAACTTAAAAAAAACTTATTATTTTAAAAATTAAAAAAAATGGATAGTGGTAGTAGTAGTAAAAATTTTATTGACAGTATCAGTTTAAAAATTTTATTTTTAGTTATTGTATTTTCTTCGTTGATTTTCAGTGCAAAAGCAGACAACGGGAAAGATAAAGGAAAAGAAAAGAAACAAAAACAAGAAAGTTCGGTTATTTATAGTGCAGACGAAAAGGTGTTGTTTGAGCAAGTAACCAAGGAATTTGAGCAAAAAACCAGCAAGGCAATTGCCAATACTTTACAGCCCAAAATAGAGTTGATACGGGTGATAGATGCAAATGGAAAGGTGATATTAGAAACTTCCAACATCAATGATGTCCCTTCTGAGGCTACAAAGTTAATGGATTATGGAAAAATAGCATTTTATATTGTGAATTTATAGGTTGATATGTTTTAATTGTTGTAGCTAAAAGCTACCTCTTCTGGAGGTAGCCTTTTTTGTTTTATAGGGTCTCATTGTTTTATTCTCAAGTAAAATTTTCTAATTTTGGTGTTTAAATTTTGAATCTAAAGCCTTATTATGTATTTTTCTTTTATTGTTCCATACAGAGATAGAGATGCGTTGCGTGTACAAAACTGCTTGCAATCTATTGATAATCAATCTGTAAGAGAAGATATTGAGATTGTTTTTGTCGATTATGGAAGTCTTGCCTCCTCCCAGTCTATGGCAGAAAACCTTTGCGGGCAGTTTGCCACTGTCCGATATTTTTATTTTAACACCCAATACCAATTTTGGTCTCGCGCTCATGCCATCAATTTGGGCGTACAAAAAGCAAAAGGGGAATATATCATTATTGTAGATGTGGATTTGGTTTATCCGCCAAACTTTGCGAGCGAGCTTAAAAAGAAAATTGATGAGCAGTCTTTTGTACAATATCAGTGTTATTATATGCCTGAAAATCAAAAAGATTATACAAATATTGATTTTACAAAGTCATATCCTTACAAAATAAGTAGTATAGATTTCGCCGCAGGACTTATTGCTTTGCCAAGCAAGAAAATGTATGAAATAGGAGGTTATGACGAGTATTTCAAAGTTTGGGGCGTAGAAGATATGGATTTCAAAAAAAGACTTTTATCTGCTAATATGACCAATAAAGTGCTGTCTATCAATGAATGTCCTACTTTTCATCAATGGCATGCTCCCGCTTATAACCAAGACCTGATGCCTGCTCTTTGGCTAAGTGCGATGGAAAAATATGCCCAAAGAAAAGCAAGCTCTCCGCTACCCTACTTGGCTATTTCTTTCAGTCCCGAAAGAGCCTCTCTGCCAATATTAGAAGATATTGATAATAAGCATAATAGCTCTAAAACATTTTATTTTGAGTATCCTACTTTACAGTCCTTTGTCAAATTTTCCCAAGCCTTTTTCTCTCTCCAACCCAATGATGTCATTATTATCAATCAAGAATTTACGCCTATTGTGAAAAAAGAAAATTCACGCTTGGGCAACATTTTTTCAAATGTGAATCGTTTATTAGAGAAAATGCACATTTCTTATCGCATGACCGAAATTATTACTTTTGAAACTGAAATGATAAATTTTACAAATGTGAGGGATTTTATATTTTATTTTATTGCTGAAAATCAAGAATTTATAGCAGACTACGCTTTGGATACAGTTTACCAGAAAAAGATAGTCTGCATATTAATAAAAAAATAATAAGCTATTTTCTAAATCACTTTTTGATTTACTTTTTGCTAATTTTGAAATCAATATCTGATATTTATTTGTCCCATAAAATAGATAATATTATGAAAATCAAATTTTTAAATAAATTAATACTCAAAGTCAGCATTGCCATTGTTTTGGTTTTGTTTTTAGGGATTGGACATCTCTCCGCCCAACAAAAAACCAAGCCTAAAACTAATCAAACAAAAACTAATACACAGACCAAACCCAAAAATAATAATACGAAAACAACACCCAATAAAACTACTAACACACAAACTAAAACCACTAATACTGCTACACAAAAACCTAATAATCAAGCTACTACTACGACTACTACACCTGATTCGCCTATCTCTCCCGCAGATGTAGAAACTTATAAAAAAGAGGCTCGCTCAATGATGTCTTTTTTAGAATATGCCTGTAACTTGATAGGGAGTTCGGATAGTGATGCGGAAGAAAAGGAAGTCATTATCAATCAAAGTTATGCTAAAGTTTTCTTAGACAGCAAAGTAAGCATAGAAGACGACTTAGACAAAAAACGCGACGCAGTTATCCACAAACAGGTACAAGCATACTTAAAAGATGTAGATTTCTTCTTTGAAAATGTCATCTTTACATTTAATGTACAAGATGTTACGCACTTCTTAACACCTGAAAATCAGGTAGTTTTCAAAGTAACAATGAATCGCACACTTAGAGGCAAGACCGTTGATGGGGATTCTTTGGTCAATACCCAAGTTCGTTATGTGGAAATCAACCTCAATCAAGCGCAGAGAGAGCTAAAAATAGCAAGTATCTACACCAATAAACTCAATGAAACTGAGGAACTAAAATCTTGGTGGGCTATTCTTCCTCAAGATTGGAAGAATATTTTTGGGAGTTATGTCAGCCTACCCGATACAGTTTCTATTGCTCACATAAAAAATATCCTTGCCTTAGAGAGAATCGATTTGAGTTCTAATAGGCAAATATCTGATATAGAGCCTCTTAGTCGTTTAATAAATCTCAAAGAAGTCAATATTTCCAATACACAAACCAATCATATACTCCCTTTACGGAATCTTTCCAATTTGGAAATTTTGAATTGTAGCAATACTTCTGTAAGCAGTTTGGAAGCACTCAAATATGCTTTGAATATGAGGGAAATTTATTGTAATAATACTCAAATCAATGATTTAGAACCGATTAGGAATCTTTTAAAAATAGATAAACTCTATATTTTCAATACTCCTATCAGCGACCTTGCACCTATCGCTAATATG
>JALOMS010000443.1 GCA_025455345.1 Thermoflexibacter sp.
TAGATTTTGGGCTTAATTTAGTTTCTACAAAGCTTATGTCCCTAACGGGACTTCCAGTCTGGAACTGAAAAAACGTTTATTTTTGTTGATATACTTAAGGAATTGAGCAAATTAAATCGTTCTTTATTTAGCCTCGTAGAGGCGACAGTTTTGTAAAAAGATAAATAACACTTAATTATGAAGTCCTATAGGGACGAAACTAATACCTTCTAAGTTAATAAGTTACGTCTCCTCAATGGAATTGCTATGAGGCTTTGCATACAAGCATTATCTGTTAGTTTTACAAAACGCAAGTTCCTAACGGAACTGAATACAAAAAACGTTTATTTTTGTTGATGTACTTAAGTAATTGTGCATTTTTATAGTAAAATACGCTTTAGCGTATTTAGTTCATTATCAAACACTTGCACACCCTGAAGGGCATGCTACGGTATCGCTTTAATTTGCACAATTACTTATACTTATGTTGATGTACTTAATAATTTATAACTACTTAATATAAATATTTGATAACTAACCAAAATGGAACATAAAAGTCATACAAACCTACCACGCATAGGGATTACAATGGGGGATTTTAATGGAGTAGGAATAGAAGTGATAATGAAAGCCTTACAAGACCCACGCATCCTTCGTGTCTGTGTACCTGTGTTGTACGGTTCGGGGAAAGCATTGGCAAAATATAAGAAAATACTTGGCATAGAAAACTTTACTTATCACCAGATAAATGATGGAGCGATTCATGACCGCAAGATTAATGTCGTAAATTGTTGGGACGCTATATATTGGGACATCAATCCGGGCGAGACTTCTGACGAGGCTGGCAAATGTGCCTATTTTTCCTTAGCAAAATCTTCCGAAGACCTTCGCAATGGTGTGATAGATGGGGTAGTTACCGCACCAATTAACAAAAGCAATATACAAAGTGCTGATTTTCAATTTGCGGGGCATACAGAATACTATGCTAATCTATTTGCACAAGATGATTTTCTGATGTGTATGATTTCAGAACACTTACGCATCGCAACCTTAACAGGACATATTCCGCTTGCTGAAGTTCCATCAAAACTGAATAGAGAACTGATTATCAAAAAGATTAGCACACTCATTCATGCGCTTAAGTATGATTTTGGCATCAATAAGCCCAATATTGCGATTTTGGGCTTAAATCCGCACGCAGGCGAGCGCGGCTTGTTAGGTGCAGAAGAAAGTAGCGTCATCGAGCCTGCTATCAAATATTTGCAAGATTTAGGACATTTAGTTTTTGGGACTTTCCCAGCAGACGGTTTTTTTGGTATGATGCAACATAGGCAGTTTGATGCCGTAGTTTCTATGTACCATGACCAAGGATTGATTCCTTTCAAAATGCTTGCCTTCGAAGATGGCGTAAACTATACGGCGGGTTTGTCTATTGTGCGAACTTCGCCTGACCATGGAACAGCATACGACATCGCTGGCAAGGGATTGGCAAATGAGAGTTCTATGCGTACTGCCATTTTATTGGCTTGTGATATTATCAAACAAAGGAAAGAAAATCGCAAGCCTAAAGAGGAAAAGCCACACCCAAATCGTGAAAAATATGTATTTGAGATAGAAAAATAAACCAAAAACTGATAGCTATGCTGAGAAAAAAACATTATTTTATACTTATTTTCTTATGTTTTTATACAGTTTATGCTTCTGCCCAAGAGCTTAATTCTTTCTTTTTTTCCATAGAAGATGAAATCAAATTAGGACAACAGGTAGCCGCAGAAGTAGAGAAAGACCCTAAAAATAAGATTTTGGACGAGAAAAAGTATCCTCAAGCATACGCGAATTTGAGGAGAATTACCAACAATATCCTCAACTCTGGACAGGTACGCTATAAAACTCAATTTGCTTGGCAGGTCAAAATCATTCATAATGATAGCATTCTCAATGCCTTCTGTGCGCCGGGTGGTTTTATTTATGTCTATACAGGGCTAATCAAGTTCTTGGACAGCGAAGACCAATTTGCTGGGGTAATGGCTCACGAAATCGCTCACGCAGACCGTAGGCACGCCACAGAGAATATCTTGCAAGCCTACGGGATAGGCATGGTAATGCAACTTTTGTTAGGAAGGAATAGTGGAAATATGTTGGCGCAGATAGTAGGGAGTCTCGTCAATCTAAACTTCAGTAGGAAACATGAAAAAGAAGCAGATGATTACTCGGTAATCTATTTATGCAATACGCCTTACCAAGCAGACGGTGCGGCTGGCTTTTTTGGAAAACTCCAACGAACCAATAGAGGCAGTAGAACTCCTGAATTTTTAAGCACACACCCCAATCCAGAGAATAGAGTACAAAATATCAAAAATGCCGCAGTGCAACGCAAATGCAACTTAAAAGCAATGAAAAATGCCAATTATATGGCTTTTAAGCGAAGTTTGCCCCAATAGTACAGGGTTATCCATGAAGAAATAACAAATACAAGCTCTATTTGCTTATTTCTTCATTGGTTTTCCCAATAAAATCTAAGACAGCCTCTCTTCCTTGCTTGGTTTCCGAAGAAGTAATAAAATACGGCGGTAATTCTTCCCAAGTTTCCAGCAGGGTTGCTTTGTATTTTTCAATTGCTATATTTACCTGATTTTGAGATAGTTTGTCTGCTTTTGTAAAAATAATAACAAAAGGGATTTCGTTTTCTCCAAGCCATTCCATGAACTGCAAATCGTTGTAAAGAGCTTCATGGCGAATATCAATCAAAACAAAAACACAAGAGAGATTTTCTCTATACATCAAGTATTCTTCTATAATATTCCCCAGCTCTACTTTCTTGGTTTTACTTGTCTTGGCATAACCATACCCAGGCAAGTCGACCAAATACCAAGCGTCATTGATAAGGAAGTGGTTGATGGTCTGTGTTTTCCCCGGTTTGCCCGAAGTTTTGGCTAAATGCGAATAATTAGTAAGCATATTGATAAGAGAAGATTTACCAACATTAGACCTGCCAATAAAAGCATATTCGGGGAGAGGATTCTTAGGGCATTTTTTATAATCTGATGCACTAATTAAAAATTTGGCAGTTTTTATAATCATGTACTTACTGTTTTTGAGTCTTTGAATTTTTTTTAAACACACAAAACTACTCACTCTATTTGATAATTCCCCAATACTCATTCATAATTCATACATTTGTCTGCTCATCTTGGTATATCCTCATAAGGGAGCTTTATCACAAAAAGACTATTTAAGTCTTTGGCTACTTGGGTATTGCCTATCATAAACAAGTCCCCATTGTCATTAACTTCTGCGTCTTGGAGATAATAGGGGATATTGCGACCCAGTGTTTTGAGTAGCTTATATTTTTTTTCTTTGACCAAATATTCATACAATAATATCTCATAACCACCAGAGTTTTTGATAATTAGGATTCTATCTTTTGCCTTTCTAATAAACGTTTCCTTGTCATTGATGTCTAAGTTAAAGGTGCGATAAACTTCTCCTGATTTTCGGGCTTTCTCAAGAATATCTGTGCTACGGAGAGGTAGTCTAAACTGATTCCCATATTTCGCCTTGATAGCTTCTAAAGATTTATCATTTTCATCATCAGTCCAAAAGGCATTAATATTTTGGAAATATGAGTCTTTTAAAGCAGGATTGGCTAACTCCGACTGAATAGAAATCGCAGGCGTAAAATAAAAACTTGTTTGAAGTCCTTTATTAGAATAGACGATAAAAATATATTCTTCTTCATTAATGGGATACGCATTAACGATTATGCCTATTTCTTTTGTTTCGAGTGAGGTATTTAAAGAGCTAAAACACACAGTTGTTACACTGCTTAGGTCTTGATTGACAGCTAAAAGAAGACTATTTTGACCATCTAAAGAAGCGTGATTAAATAGAATGTGTTGGTTGTTTTTGTCAATATACTCTATATTTCCATTAGATACATTCCAAGTTTTTTTATTCATTATACTGAAATTTTCAGATAATAAATGAATAGCGTTATTATCAAAGTATAAGAATCTATTATTATCAAGTGCATTTTGGGGAATAAAAGCAAATCGGTCTTTTAAACGAAGAGAAGCGCGTAAAATAGTGCCTTTTTCTTTGTCTATTTGTATTTCGGCGATGGTGTCTTTGGTGATGTATTGAAAGATATTTCTTTGACCACGATTACTATAAGCATACAGAGAGTAAGATGTAGGGTTTTCTCTTATGAATGTAGGGTCGTAAAAATCTTTGGTTTGTAACTTCCAAACAAGATTTCCTCTTTGGTCTAATTTGATGATATTAGGAAAAGAAATGCTAAGTCCGCCTGCTCCTGCGATGAAGTTATTTTCTGCTTCAAGTATGATTACGCCTAAGTCAGAAGTAGGAAAGCTGGCAATTTTCCCAGAAAGTTCTGTATCATAGATTTTGTAATAAGTATCATTGATGGTCAAATCATCTTTTTGGCAAGCAAAAAGAGCAATCATAATCACCCAAACATATAGTTTAGAATAGTTTATTCTCATATCAAAATACTTTAAAATTGAGGTTGTAAAGAATGTTAAGACCGACTTCGATATTATTAATTTTAATGTCATTGGGAATATCATAAAAACCAAGCGCAATCTCTGCATTTGCAAACCGATTAGTAGAATTGGTCAGGTTGATAAGTCCATATTTATAGTTTGCTTCCAGATTCAATA
>JALOMS010000444.1 GCA_025455345.1 Thermoflexibacter sp.
CTTTATTCCTCAACATATTCCTCATTATGAAACATTAGAGTCTAATTTGGAGCATGAAAGAGCCTTAGAAGAATATGATAGAGAGGTAGCGAAAGAAGAAGAAATTCATATTTCCTCTCACTCTCACTAATCTCTTTTGAGATAAAAAAATAGCCTTACTCTTGCGGGTAAGGCTATTTTTTTCTTATTCATTCTTTGCATTAAATCCAAAAGATAAGCCAAATTGCATACCGTCTTTTCTCGGTACAAAATAAGCATTCAGAGGAATATTCATTTTGCCAGAACGGAAGGTTTTTCCACAAGCAATCACAAAACCAGTGCGAAGTTCATGTTGCCCTCTACTGTCCAATCGCTTAATAGTAACTTGTTCGGGCGAAGTCAAGTCATTTTTTAGCTTCCATATTCCATTGTCAAAATACCCTTCAGCTTGCGAAATAGCCTTGAATGTAGGTCCAAAGGCAAATTCCCAACCATTTTTATTATTTCTAATCCCATGTAAAATGCTAAAACTTGGGAGGAAAAGACTTTGGTCCATGCCCGTAACCATAGGAATAAACTCAAATAAGCCCTGAAACTTCCCTTCATTGAGGTATTGTTTCTCAAATTGATAGCCAAATTGGAACATCATAGGGATTACATCAAAACCTCCGCTAATAACTTGTTCTTGTAAGCGAGTAGCAATCTCACCTGTAAATAATGTAAGCCCCATTCTTGGTCCGTCAGAACGCAAACGCTTGACTTGGCTAAAAGCAGGATTGTTTAGGAAAGTTTCTTGTGTATTTTTTTTTGTCAATTGTTGGACAATGAAATCTTCATTTTTTAATCCAAAAAGCTCTCTGACTGCCAATCTAAGCATAAGCTGGACTTGTTCGGGCAAATAAAGATACTCTCTAACCAATGATTTTTCCATACTTGCTTTTTCCACATCAAAAAGTCTTAAGGTGATTAGAATGCTATTCCCATATTTTTCTACACTTCCCATGAGCATTTTTTCTGCTTTGATAGCCTTACCAGCCTCTACCAAGCATTGTTTTCCATAGCAACCTTTGACTTCTATTTGCTTTTCTTTCAGCAAATAAAATACGTCATATTTGTCTATTACTTCCATAGTCTCTAACTTTTCCAACTCCAAACGAAGCATATTGCCTGCTTGTTCTGGGGCATCGTACAATCCTTGCACATCTACGTGCAGTACCGCAATCACAGGGCGTTTTAGCGTTTGGGCAAGTATGTCATTAGGAACTAAACCTGCAATAATCAATAAGATAGCGAGAATAAAATTTGATTTTTTCATTTTGATTATGATTTAAAGTTTATATTAAAATATTGATGTCTGATTTTAAAATTGGAATCTGTAATTAATACCTGTCGTAATACTTTGATTACCAAAGTTTTTTCTTACAGTTTGCTCAAACGAGCCAAGAGGAGTAATATTAAATAGCGTATTAAATCCTATCTTCCCTTTGCGTATATTTACGCCTAAGCTAAAATACACATTATCAACAGAATAAAGATTATTCTCATTATTTTGCTGACCTTTACTTTGGGGTTTCTTTTGATTAGTGCTAATAAAACCTATACCTACTCCAGCAATAAAATCAAGCTGATAGCCATTTTTAATCCATTGTGTTTGACTTAGTTGTATGCCCATAAGCCCACACATCGACGAGGGTTTGGCGATGAGGATAGTATCAGGCAAAAAATAGTTAAATTCACTTGTATTAGAGGGGAGAGGTACGAAAATATTGAACCCCATGTTAAATTTGAGATTGGTATAAGGTACAGTCATGTCCCCAAACCATACCCCAAAGTGAGGACTGAGTCCCATCGTTTTAGATAGATTACCAATCGGTAGCCAACTCCCTACCTGCATGACGAACAGCCCTGATTCACTCTGTTCGCCAGTTTCTGGTATTGTTAAGCTGTCTATTTCCTGTTCGTTCTGTGCGTAAATAATACTGACCTGCAAAAATAATAGTAATAAAAAAAGTAGGTATTTCATAAATTCAATAGTTTAAAGTTTGAGAATATTAGAATATACTACAAACATAAATCATTGATTTTAAAGTAAATAATTGCTTCTTGCTGTGAGAAAATTGAGTTTACGAAGTTTTGCAAATGCCACGACATTTAGATACTCTGCTTGCATACTATTTGTAGTAAATAGTTTGCAGTATCTCATTTTTACGGATAATTGCAAATTTTATATAGTTTTATACGATTATTTGCAATATAAAAATTTGCTTATCTACTTATGTATTTATTTATATGCAAAAAATATGTAACTTGGATAGTCAAAGTAACTGTTATAATGCCATGAAACGAATCCAATATCTTATCAAAGACTATTTTGATTTTTCGCAAACAGAAGTAAGAGGTTTTATTTTCTTGATTTTCTTGATGTTAATCTTACTGATTGTTCCGATTGTACTCAAATCTTTTTTTTCAGAGTCAAACCTTCCCACAGAAAGGAATCAACAGGATTTGGAATTACTCAATGAAGCAATTACAACACTGAAGAAGGCACGAGAAGATGATAGTTTGGCGAAGGCAGATGGAGATAATAAAGAAACAAAAGTAGAAGATAATCTGATGACAGAAGTAAAACCCTTTGCATTTGACCCAAATGCGATTAGCGTGGAGCAGTGGAAATCATTGGGATTAAAGTCTTATTTGGCAGATAGGATTGTCAAATACAGAAGTAAAGGAGGCAGATTCAAAACAAAAAGTGATTTAATGAAAATTTATGGATTTCCCCAAGACCTTTACCAAAGACTGTACACCTATATACAACTTCCAGATAATGCTGAAAGACAAAATATCCATAAAGAATTAGTGCAAGAAGTTGGAGAAAAAACAAGTGAAGAAAATAATAAAGAAGTGATAAGTAACAAAGAGTTTGTCCAATCTTTTGATATTAATACAGCAGATACCGCACAACTCAAAAAAATCAAAGGAATAGGCGCAGTTCTTTCCGAGCGAATTGTCAAGTTTAGAGATAATTTAGGCGGTTTTTATACAATAGAACAACTCAAAGAGGTGTATGGTCTTAAAGAAGAAGTATATCAAGAAGTGGTAAAATATGCAAAAACAAGTAAATCTTTTGAGGTCAGAAAAATTTATATCAATACAGCAGACGTAAATACCCTCAAAGCGCATCCTTATATTGGTTATAAAAATGCCCAAATCATCTTCAATTATCGCCAACAACATGGCAAATTTGTCAATGCAGAAGACTTGCTGAAAACCAAATCTATTGATGAAAACCAACTCAATAAACTTAAAATGTATCTTGTGTTTTAATTTATTTCCAATAATTCGTCAAAATTTTATATCTTGCGCTTAAAAAATTATAACCAATAATCAATATGACAACGCAAGATTTTATGCCTTTGAACGGTACAGACTACATAGAATTTTATGTAGGCAATGCCAAACAAGCGGCTCATTATTACCAAACAGCTTTTGGTTTTGAGGTAGTAGCTTACTGCGGACCAGAAACAGGAGTAAAAGACAGAGTTTCTTATGTACTCCAACAAAATAAACTACGATTTGTCCTTACAGGAGCCATGAATTCTCAATCTCCTATTGCAGAACACGTAAAAAAGCATGGAGATGGAGTAAAAGTATTGGCATTATGGGTAGATGACGCAGAATCAGCTTTTTATAATGCAATGAGTAGAGGTGCAAAAGCGGCTACGCATCCTCAAACTCTCAAAGATGAGTTTGGAGAAGTCGTAGTAGCTTCTATACACACCTACGGAGAAACCTTACACACTTTTGTAGAGCGTACCAGTTACAAAGGGGCTTTTATGCCGGGCTATGCCCCCGCCAAATCAAAAATTGAGATAACTCCCATTGGTTTAAAGCATGTCGACCATTGTGTAGGAAATGTTCAGTTAGGGGAGATGAATCATTGGGTAGAATTTTATGAAAAAGTCATGGGTTTTAAGCTATTGATAACTTTTGACGACAAAGACATCTCTACCGAATACAGTGCATTGATGTCCAAAGTCGTATCTAATGGCTCTGGTTATGTCAAATTCCCAATCAATGAACCCGCCCAAGGGAAGAAGAAGTCGCAAATAGAAGAATATTTGGAGTTTTATGAAGGGGCAGGCGTACAACATATCGCCATAGCTACTGATGACATCATTCATACCGTAGGCAACCTGCGCGAGAGAGGCATTGATTTCTTACACGTTCCTGAAACTTATTATGAAGACCTATTCGATAGAGTAGGGACGATAGACGAGGAGTTAGAGGCATTAAAAAAGTTGAATATCTTGGCAGATAGAGATGAGGAGGGGTATTTATTACAAATTTTCACTAAGCCATTGGTAGATAGACCAACGCTATTTTTTGAGATTATCCAACGCAAAGGAGCTACTTCTTTTGGGAAAGGCAATTTCAAAGCCTTATTTGAGGCAATAGAAAGAGAGCAAGAACTAAGAGGGAATTTGTAGGCAAATTGGCAGTTGCTTCCACCAACAATTTCATTTTATGTTACAAAATACAAATTAGGGGAAATAGTGTCTTTTGGAGAGAGCTTGACAATAAAAATAACACTTATAAAGAACAAATTAGTGAAAAATAGCGTATATTTATGTAGGTATAGCATAGAACGTTTCGGACGTATGCGCGGCGCGCTCGTA
>JALOMS010000445.1 GCA_025455345.1 Thermoflexibacter sp.
AATACTAAGGTTTTTAAGCCCTTCTCACAAAGCTCTTTGGCTGCCCAACCACCACTAATACCAGAGCCTATCACTATAGCATCATAAGTCATTTTCTGTTTTGCTGTTCCAAGTATTCCCATATTTACTATATTAAAAAAAATGATGATAAGTAATTACAAATGATTAGTTATAAAGTTTCCTTAAAATAAAAAGAAAGTAATTTCACAATCTTCCTGCTATTTGCCTTCATCAACTACTTATTTAATTACAAATAGGCAAAAATAATTATAAAGAAAGAAAAAAAATAGAACATTTTATGTAACTTTTATACAAATATGATGAAGCCGCCATTGGTGGTGAATAATTGAAGCAGATAAGGAGAAAGTACATGAAGGTAAGCAAATCTGAATTGAGATACACATATCAAAAAAAAATAGGTGATAAATTTTAGTCTTTATCACCTATTTCGTTTATCTCATTAGTTACTCTTTTCTATTCTTTCCAATCGCGCCTCTAAGGCTGTTAGTTTAGAAAATATATCGCCTCCACCTTCATTTTCTAACCAAGAAGATAACTTCCAAGTAACCTTCCAAATTTCGGCAATCTCATCATGGCGAAGATTGAAAGACGGGTGTCTTTGGAAATTATCTGATAAGCAGGTGATATAGTTTTGATTATCTTTGTTGGCGATACGCTTGATTTGCAATCCATTAGGCTCAGAAGCAATCACACAAACGTCTCCATTTTTCAGGTAATCCCATTCCGTTCTGTCGCAACGATAACAAAATACATAATCCCCATCGTGCAAGGTAGGCATCATACTATCGCCGCTCACTTGGAGTGCATAATACTGCTTGCCACTTAGCAAAGAGGACGGTAACTGAATTGCATCCAATTGCTCAAAATACTCTTGTGATTGATAACCACTAAGAAAGTTAGCCGCCGCTCGTCTATTAATCAAAGGAATTGTCTTATTCCCAATTGTATCTTGGGTAGTAACAATCCATTTTTCTTTGGGTAACTTATCAACATCGCTTTTTAACATTTCGCCTCTCCCAGTCAATAACCAATCCACATTCACATCTGGGTAGTAATTAGCAATTTTGTTAAGCACTTCAAAACCGGGTTTGCTTTGTTGCTTCCCTTTGGTGTAATTATTAATGACTGCAGGTTTTACGCCCAAGGAATCTGCAAATCTTTTTTCATTGCCCTCTGCAAAATAATCTATAATCGCAGAGAGTCTTTGGCTTACTACATTCTGATTCATAAACTTAATCTATTCAATGTCTGAGATGATACACAAGAGTTTATAGTTAGGTGGTTTTCCAATTTTATTTTTAATCTTTAATTATTAATGACATACCCCTACGCTATTGGTTTTTCAATAAGAAATTTAAAAAAATATGAAATATTTATTGAAAATATTTTGATTTTTTAAATTAATATTTATTAACTTTATCAAAGCAAAATAAATAAATATTAATTTATTTTCCAAATATAAAGTACAGAAATTTAAGAAATTAGATAAAATTTCTTTTTCAATTTTTAAAAATTAATCTTTAATCAATATTTAACTTTTATGGAAACCTTAAAAAATGATGTTTTTTTCCAAAATTTTATAGAAGAATTGGGTGATAAACAGGTATTGCTTATCAATAAAAATAAAAAGAATGTAGTGATTCGTTTTGACCTTTGGGAGTATGTATCAAGGGAAAAAAATGCCCAAACAGAGCATATTTCTCCTGTGTCCGTGTCTATGACTCCTCATTTTGAGGAAATGAGATTGGCAAGCTGATAAAAAGCGAGTTGCCTTATCATCAGCTTTTAACTTTTTGATTTCTTACTGATGAATACGCTCCAAAGCAAGAATTTGTAGAAAGAATATAGGAAAAGTTGATATTTTTATTCATCTACTATATTCTTTCCTCCCTTCAATGCCATTTCTTTCCCATTCCACACAAATTTTCCTGTGAGCATAGGCGGAAGGATTATCTCCCCTATTACCCTATTGCTCCCTTTGCGGGTCAGTTTGACGGTTATCTCTCCTTGTGGGTGAGGCATTTTGCCTTCTACGCTTTGCAACTCTCCGAGCGCAGGTTGTATCAGCACTGTTTGGAAGCCTGCACTTGCGGGCATGATACCACAAATCGTTGCCAAAAAGTCATAGTTGGGACTTGAAGACCACGCATGGCAGTCAGAGCGCGTAGGCTCTGGATTTTCGGCAAAGGTCGTCAGTCCTTGGGCGAGCATATTGCGCCAAGGCGTGAGATTGGAATAGTACAATTCGTTCATGCCTGCCTTTTTGAGGGCTTGGGTAAGGTAAAAACGGAAATAAAAAGTTACTTGTATCAAACTTTTCTCATTCAAGACCCTCTCCATGAATACTTTGTGTTGGTTAGCAGGAATCCCATCACTCAAAACCCCCATGATGATGGCGTGTTGGCTAAATCGTTCTTTTTCTGGTGTATCTCCAATGATTCCTTTGTTCTTGTCCAAGCAAAGTTCAAAGGTGCTTTTGGCTATTTTTTGTGCTAACTGCCTGTAATGGCTTGCTTGTGAGGTTTTTCCGTAATGCTCAAATACCTGTGCCGCCAAATTGAGGGAGTAAGCGTATTGGAAAGTAATCACAGAAGAATTACCATTATGCACTCCGTCAGGCTCACCGCCTATGTTTCGTCCCCCGTCCCAAGGCCACTCTTTTGCCCAATCCACAAAGTTCCACCAAGTCATGCCACCCAGCATATTTTTATCCTTGTCTAAGTGTTTTTCATACCAAGCAAGCACATTTTCAATGCCTTGCAGTTGAGATTTTACAAACTCGTCATCTTTGCGGTGCATAAAATAATCATACACCATGTTTGTCCAAAACAGCGAAAAAGTAGGAATAATCTGTTGGACGGAACTTGGGTAGCGGCTTTGGGTCAGCCCTTCGTAAGTCCTTGATTTGTCGAAGTCTGTAATTGCTTTTCGCATTAGTCGGTCATCTCCACTCACATACAAGGAAATCAGGGATTGTATGCGCGTATCGCCTACGTACTGCAACTGCTCGTAATACGGGCAGTCGAAGTAAGTTTCTGCGGCACAGAGCCTTGCGGTGCGCCAACCCACCTTCCAAATGTCTTTGAGGGAGTTGTCATTGCTGGAAAAACTTGCATTTTCTTGGAAAGGGTAGCCCATAAAAATTCCATAAAAATCTTTGATAGTCAATGGATTACTTTGGGTAATAATTTCCATTTGGATATAGCGATAGGTGCGAAACCAAAGCGTACTATACAGCCTATTTTCTCCACCTTCTATGTGAAATAAGTCCTCGTTGCCTTTGATTGTCTTGTCTTTGATGTCGTTGCGATTGCCCTTTTGGTCGTTTTTGTCAAAAAGTGCTTCGGCATAAATCAGGTTCACTTTTGCGCCCTTTCCTCCGCTTACCAAGAGTTGCGGATAGGCATTGGTGAGGTGGCTTTGGTCTAACAATAAAGTAATTTTAGAGTTGGTAGGAATAGTTACCTCATTGCCTTTGAGGAAGTTATCGCTAACATTTCCTCCTTCGGAGCGTGCTATTTTGGCAATTCTTTCTTGTTTTTCTTCCATGAGGGGAATCGTTCTTGGGACTAAGTGCCAATCTGCGCCTGTGCCTACGCCTCTTGGCATTCCGTACTCCAATAATCTTGGTTTTGTCCAATTTTCATCATTAAATTCAGGTTTTTCCCAATTCCATAGATATTTTTCGCCTTTGACCTCATCTCCACAACCTACTACTATAAAGGTTCTCAATCTTCCCAAGTCGTGAAGTGGGCTATATGCCTCATTGCGAACTACTTTCCAAGAATCATTGGTATTCACTATTTGCTCTTTTTCCGCATTTCCCTGCACAATGAGTGCGGTTTTGTTGGTAATTTGCGCCCAAGGAAGGTAATCACCAAAGTTCCAAACGACTGCAGCAAGCACGTTTTTCCCTGCCACTAATTCCTTGGCAATGTCTAAGGTTTCAAACTGCCAATTTTGCAAATCCCCTCTTGCGGGACCTGTCGCCACTGACTTTCCATTCACAAAAAAGCGATATCGATTGTCCCCAGAAAGATGAATGACAAACTTTTGGGGCTTTTCACTCAGAGAGAAGGTCTTGCGAAAGTGAAAAACGCCATAGTCTTTCAGCGAAGCATTGGCGGGTGCTATCCAGCGCGCCTCCCAATCATCTTTGAGCAAGGCAGGATTGATTTCAATATTTTGAGCGTAAATATTTGATAATGAATATATAAAAAAGAGAAATAAGCATAGATTTTTCATATTGTATTTTAGTTAAGAAATTTTATAGAAATTTACAATATTTTCTACATTTTGAAGTGAGATTCAAAAAATTTGATTAAAAACTTGTTTGAATTATAAAAACTTCTTTGTTTTGGAGAAAAATATAGAAAAATATAGAAAAATGTCATCAATTACTTTATATACTTGGCAAAGTAACCTTTGGCGTGTGAGTTGCTCACATGAAAGGTTTGCTATGTAATAAAGTCTTTAAAATATAGATTTTTTACACTACCTACCGTTCATGCAAGAGCGGTAGGTTTTTTATTTACCAATTATTTATTTTATGAAAATTTTAGTATTAGACAATTACGATTCTTTTACGTACAATTTGGTTCACTTACTCAAGGAGTTAGGGCATGAACC
>JALOMS010000446.1 GCA_025455345.1 Thermoflexibacter sp.
GACAAGGTAAATACTCCGCTTTTGATGATGCACAATGACGAAGATGGTGCTGTGCCTTGGTATCAAGGAATTGAGTTTTTCATGGCACTGCGAAGATTGGACAAACCCGTATGGATGCTCAATTACAACAAAGAAGCGCATGGACTGACTCAACGCCAAAACCGCACTGATTTTGCGGTTCGTTTGTACCAATTTTTTGACCACTATTTGAAAGATGCGCCTATGCCAGAATGGATGAAAAAAGGTGTGCCTATGACTGAAAAAGGTGTAAATAAGGGCTTGCAACTGATGAGTGAGGAAGAAGACTAATTTTTAGCTTGTCCTAAATACACAAGGAATGCAAGAAGAAATTGGTGCTTCTTGTATTCCTTGTGTTAAAAATCAATTCAAGATGGAGATAAGTAATTTGGCTATAACACATCAAAGTCAGTATGATATGAGGTAGGTAATAATAAAGTTTTTTTCCTACAAAATCACTAAAGATTCCTGAAGGGCAAGGAGAAAATTTGAATATTATTTTCATTTTACCAATAGATTTAATTAGTTTTCCAACTCAAATCTTAAACTATTAGTAAATATGACTTTAGCACTCTCTTGGATTGATTGGGCAATCATTGCCATATTTTTTGTTATTTCCTTGGTTATTGGGCTTTTAGTAGCTAAGGACGCAGGAAAAAGTACAGAAGACTTTTTTCTTTCAGGGCGCAATATGCCTTGGTGGTTATTGGGTGTGTCTATGGTAGCCACTACTTTTTCCGCAGATACTCCTAATTTAGTAACTGACATTGTAAGGCAGAACGGCGTAGCGGGGAATTGGGCTTGGTGGGCATTCTTGCTGACAGGCATGTTTACAGTATTTATTTATGCCAAATTGTGGAGACGTTCTAAGGTAGTTACAGACTTGGAGTTTTACGAGTTGCGGTACAGTGGAAAAGAGGCGGCATTTATTAGAGGTTTTAGAGCGATTTATCTGGGTGTATTTTTTAATGTGATGATTATGGCAACGGTTTGTTTGGCGGCAATCAAAATTGGCGGTGTAATGCTTAATCTTAGCCCTGTCCAAACTTTGCTTATTGCCTCCATAGTTACCGTAGTTTATAGTTCTCTGGGTGGGTTAAAAGGCGTGCTATATACTGATTTTTTCCAATTTTTTATTGCAATGATAGGCTCTATTGGAGCGGCTATAGTAGCTCTTAATTTGCCACAAATCAATGGCTTAGATAATTTGTTAGCCAATGAAGTCGTGAAAACCAAACTTAATTTTATTCCTGATTTTACTGATACAAAGAACTTGGTTATTATATTTATTATTCCTTTGGCAGTACAGTGGTGGAGTGTTTGGTATCCTGGGGCGGAGCCTGGGGGTGGGGGCTACATTGCCCAACGTATGCTTTCTGCAAAAAATGAAAGACACGCCATAGGAGCTACTTTGTTTTTCAATATTGCCCATTACGCACTCCGTCCTTGGCCTTGGATTATCGTTGCCTTGTGTTCAATGCTTGTTTTCCCTGATATTCCAAGTTTGCAAAAAGCATTTCCTCATATTCCTGCCAATGTAGTCAAAAATGATTTGGCATATCCCGCTATGATGACTTTCCTGCCTACGGGCTTGTTAGGAATAGTTGTTGCCTCCTTGATAGCCGCTTTTATGTCCACGATTTCTACCCAATTGAACTGGGGTTCTTCTTACATCACTAACGACTTTTATTTGCGCTTTTTAAACCCACAAGCTACTGAAAAACAATTGGTAAACATTGGTAGAATTTCTACTGTGGTCTTAATGATTTTTGCGGCAGTCCTTGCTTTATTCTTAGAAAATGCCCTAAGTGCTTTTAATATATTGCTCCAAATAGGCGCAGGAACTGGCTTATTATTCCTTTTGAGATGGTTTTGGTGGCGAATTAACGCATGGAGTGAGATTACGGCAATGGTAGTTTCCTTTATCATTGCACTTTATTTCCAATTTTCAGGAAGTGCTTTAGAAGGACATTGGCAGTTGTGCATTGGGGTATTGATTACTACTATTGCTTGGGTATCAGTCGCTTTACTCACTCAACCAGCAGATTTACAAACTTTGGCAAATTTCTATAAAACTACTCGCCCTGGGGGTATCGGCTGGCAAAAGGTCATCAAAGACGCAAAAGTAGCAAATATAGACTTGGGAGATACAGAAAATGATGGCAGGGGTATAGCTCAAGAATTATTGTGTGTATTTTTGGGTTGCGTAGCCGTGTATAGTGCCTTGTTTGCCACAGGCTCGTGGATTTATGGCAATACTGTCGTTGCTTTGGTCTTATCGATATTGGCGTTGGTAGGCGGGTATGCTATATTTAGAATATGGAGTAATTTAAAAGCCAATTAAGATAAATTTCAAATTTCATTGTAGCTTTACTTATTCCTTGAAAACTGATAAGTCATTCAATATTTGCAAAATCAAACTTTAATTTCACCATGAAAAAAACTTACTCACTCATTTTCAGCTTACTAATAGCTTTTTGCTTACAAGCACAGGAAAAACCGAAAAGTAATACCGCAGACAAAAATACGCCCGAACCAACGCTTTCTGTTACTTCTCATAGTATCAAAGTTAAAGGACAAGTCATTAATTATAAGGCAACTACGGGCTATATGCTTATGCGAGATGAAGATGGAAAACCTAAAGCCAATATCTTCTTCATTTATTATGCGAAGGAGGGTGTTACTGACCCTAAAACTCGCCCAATTACTTATACTTTTAACGGAGGACCAGGCTCCTCCTCTGTTTGGTTGCACATGGGGGCTTTAGGACCTAAACGCATCCTGATGACCGACGAAGGAGAAATGACCAAACCGCCGTATGAAGTCGCTGATAATGAATATACTTGGCTTGATGAAACAGATTTGGTATTTATAGACCCTGTAATTACAGGTTATAGCCGTCCCGCAGAGGGAGTGGACAAAAAAGAATTCCATGGATATGTAGAAGATATTAGTTCGGTGGGAGATTTTATTCGCCTTTTTACTACTCGTTTCCAACGTTGGAATTCCCCTAAATTTTTGGCAGGGGAAAGTTATGGAACTACAAGAGCGGCAGGACTTTCAGGCTATCTACAAGACCGTCATGGCTTGTACTTAAATGGACTAATTTTGATTTCTTCTATCTTGAATTTTCAGACTGCACGATTTGAAAAGGGAAATGACTTGCCTTATAGCCTCTTTCTTCCTACCTACGCCGCTACCGCATGGTATCACAAAAAAGCAGGAACAGAGTACAAGGATTTGAAAAGCTTTCTTACTGAAGTAGAGCAATTTGCGATAAACGAATATACGCTTGCCCTTACCAAAGGCGACAAACTGACAGAGGCAGAAGAAGCAAGTGTGGTAAGCAAATTACAAAAATTTACAGGTTTATCTGCTGAATACATCAGGCAAACAAATCTACGCATAGAAATCCAACGTTTTTGTAAAGAGTTATTGAGAACAGACTCAAAAACTGTAGGTCGCTTGGATAGCCGTTTCAAAGGCACAGATTATGATTATGCTGGAGAGCGCAATGAATACGACCCAAGTTTGGCAGGAGCAATTTCTGGTCCTTATACTATGGCAATCAATGATTATCTAAGACGCACACTCAAATATGAAAATGATTTGCCTTATGAAATATTGACAGGTAGAGTACAGCCTTGGAATTACAATAACGTACAAAATCAATACCTCAACGTAGGGGAAACCATGAGAAATGCTATTTCCAAAAATCCTTACCTCAAAGTATTGATTTGCAATGGTTATTATGACTTGGCAACACCCTATTTTGCAACAGATTATACGATTCATCATCTTTTTTTGGACAAATCATTAAGGAATAATATCAAAATGACTTATTACGAGGCTGGACACATGATGTATATTCATAAACCTTCTCTTATGAGGCAAAAAGAAGATGTTAGTGCTTTTATGAAGGATAGTTTGAAAAATTAAATCATACTATTCAGCGTATTAAGCCAAATTTTTTGAATAATTTATCTCTGATAATCTTGCTTTTATCTATTTTTGCGCCAGATTTCTACGGCGTTTTATAGATAGACGCTAAAATATTACTAATGAAGTAGTTGTTCAAAATTTCATCTTTTTCTTTAAGCGCATAAGTAATTTGGACATAATATCTTCGCCTAAAACCAAAAGAATGTTTTACATATTTATTTTAACCATATAATTAGTTATTCACCTATGTTTACTCCTACCGAGTTTGATGGGCTTTGGGTTATTGCTCCTAAAGTATTTAATGATGCCAGAGGATATTTTTATGAAAGTTTTAATCAGCAAGTATTTGAAAAAGAGACAGGTATCAAAGTTGCATTTGTACAAGATAACCAATCTTTATCTTCTTATGGAGTATTGAGAGGCTTACACTTACAGTTTGGAGCGTATGCCCAAGCCAAATTGGTAAGGGTATTGAGTGGAGAGATTCTTGACATCGTAGTAGATGTACGCCCCGACTCACCTACTTTTGGCAAATCTTTTAGTTTAGTTTTATCTGCTACCAATAAAAAGCAACTTTTTATTCCAAGAGGATTTGCTCATGGCTTCGTTGTAGTGAGTGAAACAGCAGAGTTTTTTTATAAATGTGATAATTTTTATGCGCCTAAACATGAAGGGGGAAT
>JALOMS010000447.1 GCA_025455345.1 Thermoflexibacter sp.
AATTGTGCATTTTTATTGTAAAATACGCTTTAGCGTGTTCTGCTCATTATCAAATACTTATACACCCTGAAGGGTATTTTACAGTGGTGATTTAATTTGCTCACTTAATTAAGTAATTGTGCAAAAATAACCACCCCAACCCCAGCCCTTCCCCAAAGGAGAAGGGAGCTAAAATACAGATTTACAGCAAGTCTTTCCCCAAAGGGGGCGCAATGCAATTGAAAGATTTAGATAGGGGCGAAAGAACGATTTAATTTGCTCACTTACTTAATAAGGAAGAAAACGCAACCTAATTTCTTCTCCAATATCCTTATTTTTAAGGAGATAGTGTAGTCTTAATCCTATCGTAGGTGTCAAAATATTGAGCCTACGGTCGGGTTTTATCATTACACCGTCTTTGTCAAACTGAGCAAGTGCAAAGAAATAATCTGTTTCGTGCATAAAAAATAAGCCCAAACTCCATTGTTTATTAATGAAATAAGCAATTTCTGCCTTCAAGCGTGTTTGGTCTATGCGCCGTTTATTTTGAGGAATAGCAGGGTTGCGCCAATCAAACCAAATCAACAAGTCATACGTAAGGGAAGGGCGAAGAATGTGTCCATTACTCAAGGCAAAATTATGAGCCAATCCCACTTGCCCAGAAAATCTACCTTGATTTTCAAGGGTTCTTGATAGGTAATTGACCTGTTCTACGCCTATTTGTTTAAAAAATTCAATATTTTTGATTTTTCCAGAGTGATTGAGATAAATTTTAGAAAAAAAAACATCAAACCTTTTTTGCATAACGTATTTTCCCAATATGCCTATCCCCCACTGATTAGAAAGGCGAAATTCATAACCCAAAGTATGCTGTATCAAATAAATAGGTGCAATAGAAAAGTTTTCTGCAAGAGGGGAGGCACTATGCCGCCAACTACTCTCTGCAAAAAACATACTCCCATGCTTATTAAAATATTCAAAATTAAAATTAAACCAATAAGATGCTTCTTGGATATTTCGCTCTGTTGGCAGGTTTTGAGCAAAAATTTCAGTCCCTAAAAGACTAATTATCAACAAAATGCAATTTTTAGGAATCAGTATGTTCATATCATTGGATTTTTTTCCTAATTTATCCTACGAAATTTGCTTTCAATAGTTCGGTTCAAATACATCTTATTGAGGATTTACCTGCCCTTTGACCACTTCCAATCTTTGAGCTATCAGGACAGCCATAATGCTAACAAATATAGCAATGTAGCCAACGTAGTTATAGTTTTGTAGCTCGCCTATGGCTGATTTGGTGATTATCAAGCCCGCTAAAAAGGAGGCTATTCCAGAGGACAATTGTTGCAAAGAAGATGATATACTCATAAACCCTCCTCTTTGACTCGGTGTTACCAAAGAAGTAATCATGGCATTGGCGGGGATAAAACGACTGCTTGCAAAAACAAAAAACATAGCAGTAGCTACCAAAGCATAAGGTACAGGGATTCTTGGCATATTGGTAATCAGAAAGATAGGAATTAGTGCCAAAATACCAAAGACAGTAAAAATCTTGAGTTTCCCGTGTTTATCCGCTAACCTGCCTATGATAGGAGAAGTAAAAAAGGTCAATAATCCACCAACAAAGTAGATATAAGTGAGGTCTTTTTCTGAAAAACCTACATTTGCGACCATATAAGGTGAAATAAAAGGAATGATGGAGAAATGACCAATCATCAAAATAACGCCAAATAACAATCCATTTTGTTGGTTCTTGTCTTTCAATATATTATCTATTACAGTAAAGGGACTGCTGTTGGTATTTTTACTAATGTGAGAAGTCATTTCTGGTAAAACTCGTGAAACGATAGGGATAATAATCGCTCCTAAAAAGGCAATCACCATAAAAGGTACCTGCCAAGAAACTTTGGTAGCTACTTCGAGGCTAAAAGGAATACCAATGACAGAAGCTATTGAAAAAGAGGCACTTATTTTTCCCATCGCACTTCCTCTTTTCTCAAAAGGTATCAAATCTCCAATAATAGCAAATACCTGCGCTCCAAGCAGCCCGCCAAACGCTCCTGCGACAATGCGTGCAATTACTAAGAATAGAAAATTCGGTGCAAATGCACAAGCAAGTGTACCTACGACAAATCCTACATAAGGGTAGAGTAAAACTTTTTTTCTATCGTATTTATCTACAAAAAAAGCGGCTCCAAAACCAACAATACCCGCACTTAGCGTATATGCAGAAACAATAAGACCAAACTCTTGGGGGCTTATTTGAAATAAACGCATTAATTGAGGTCCTAAAGGCATCATAATCATAAAATCCATGATGTGGGTAAAATTAATACAGGCAAGAAGAAGTACAATGAGGTTTTCTTTAGAAAGATTTATCATAATAAATTGGTAATGAGTAAGTAATAAAAAATAGGGTTCATTTTTATACTGAACCCTATTGTTGAAACCTATTTATATACTTGAGGGTTCACAAAACCAATTAATTTTTCTTTTTTCAAACCCTTAATGATATTTTGGGCGGCAATCAGTGCCATGTTGGCTCTGGTATCTACGGTAGCAGATGCGATATGCGGAGTAATGACTACATTGGGGAGGGAAAGTAGCGGATTGTCTGCTGACATGGGTTCGGGATTAGTAACGTCAAGTCCAGCCCCCCAAATAATTCCACTGCCCAAGGCTTCTCTGAGGTCTATCTCATCATGCACTTCCCCACGAGAGGTATTGATGAAAATAGCACTTTTTTTCATTTTATGAAATGCCTCTTTGTTAAATATACTTTTTGTACCTTCATTAAGGCTGGTATGTACAGAAATGACATCGCTTTGCTCTAATAATTCTTCAAAACTTACCTTTTTGGCTTGCATCTTCTTGTCTATCTCTGGCTTAGAGGTATTGGAAAAATATATAATTTTCATGTCAAAAGCACTTTGGCAGAGTCGCGCCATTTCTTGTCCTATGCGCCCCATTCCTACTATACCCAGTGTTCGCCCTCTTAAATCTTGCCCTAAAAAGCCCATAGGCTCCCAGTTTTTCCATTTGTTTTCGACAATACTCCTATTGCTATCCAATATCTTTCGGGCTACTGCAAGCATAAGTGTAAAGGCATGGTCTGCCGTAGCATCTGTCAGTACATCGGGCGTATTCCCTATCGGAATCCCAAGCTCTGTGGCAGTGCTAATATCTATATTGTTAAACCCTACTGCATAGTTACTAATGACCTTAAGTTGTGTATTTTTCTTTAAAAAACTGCTGTCAATCTTATCGCTGAGCATACAGATAAGGGCATCTGCCTGTGCGGTCATCTCCAATAGTTCTTCGTGTATAGGAGGAATCGCACTACCCCATACTTTTACCTCCAAACCTGCATTTTTAAGGGTTTCTATACCTTTGTTAGGAATACGGCGACTAATAAAAACTTTGTCCATCAAGATGTATTATTTAAAACTATCAAAAGAAATAAGGCGAAAAACTACAAAATAAAATTTGATTTTGCATATCCATACAAGAAAATCAGAAAAAATTTAGCATTTTATTAACTTACAAGAGTATTGCAATCTGATCTTTTATTTTCTATATTTGTGAGAATGTGATTACTTAAAAAAAATTTAACTAATTTTAGTGATTTGTACATTTTTTGTTAATATCAGCAAAAACTATTATTATGGAAATTTCAACATTGCCACCTGTATTAAATAAATCGAGCAACAATGGATACCTTGATATGGAAAACTATCCATTGGCATACGAAGCTACTTTAGAAAAATTGCAAATAGAATTAGTGCGCCTCCAACGCTGGGTACAAGAAAACCAGAAAAGAGTGTTGTTAGTATTTGAAGGGAGAGATACTGCTGGCAAAGGAGGAGCCATATTTAGATTTACCCAATATCTCAATCCAAGAGCTATGCGTGTGGTTGCTTTACCCAAACCTACCGAATTGGAGAAAGGACAGTGGTTCTTCCAAAGATATATCAAAGAACTTCCCAATCCGGGCGAAATCGTATTTTTTGACCGTAGCTGGTACAATCGTGGGGTCGTAGAGCCTGTCATGGGTTTTTGTACAGAGGAGCAGTATGACCTTTTTCTCCAGCAAGTCCCCATGGTAGAAAAAATGCTTATAGATGATGGTATATTATTAATCAAATTTTGGTTCTCTATAGATATCGAGGAACAAAAACGTCGTCTTATTGCTCGCCAAACCAATCCCCTTAAACAGTGGAAAATCAGCACAATAGACATGGAAGCACAAAAAAAATGGGCAGAGTTTACCAGTTTCAAAGACAAAATGTTTAATGCTACTCATCGTACTTATAGCCCATGGATAATCATCAAAGGCAATAGCAAAGAAAAAGCAAGATTAGAATCTATTAAGTATGTATTGAGAAAGATTGATTACAGAGAAAAAGAAGAAATTGCTGATTTTATATCCCCAGACCCTACTATCATTAGTTTATATCAGGCTGTAATTACAGACCCGTATTAGTAAAATACGCTTAAGTAATTCAACTTTTCTAAGCGTTCTTTGTATTAAAGTCCCTTTAGGGACAACATATTGGTAGAAAATGGAATTTCAGAACAACATCTAAGTCCCGTAGGGACGATACAAACATTTGCTAATGAAATAGTTACGTCCCAGAATGGAATTC
>JALOMS010000448.1 GCA_025455345.1 Thermoflexibacter sp.
CAAAATCGTTCCAGCCAAGAGCCAATAACGATAGCGGTCTTCTAAGAGTAGCAATCCCAAAATGAATAAAAAACAAACAATCGCTCCCGCATACACAGGTGAGCTTGTGAAAGGCTGGTCTCCCCAATACATAAAACCTATTTTTTCAGTATTTCTTTGCCCGCCTATGATGGCATACATTTCAAAGTTTTTATTGATTTTCTCATTATTTGACCCTCCATAAAGATTAGGAATGAGCAAAGTCATCGTTTCTAACTTGCCCTGACTCCAATTATAAGCGTAATCTCTGTCCAAACCATCTCCTGTTCCCTGCGCTTCCTTGTCTATGGGAGTAAGCTCGGCAGGACCTCTTTGCGAATATTTACCATATTCTAAGGTGGTCAAAATTCTTCCTGCGCTTGTTCCTAAAGCTAATCCTGCTCCTAAAAGAAGCATAGCAGAAATTTTAGCAAAATCTAATAGATTTTCTTGGTTCTTAATCCTGAAAATTAGCTCACTAAGCCCATAAATTACTGCAATAAAAGCCAAATAATAAGTAATCTGTAAGTGATTGGCACGTAGCTCCAAAGATAGCGCAAGTGTAAATAGCGCAAAACCCTGCCACAGCTTATTTTTTTGAAAAGCCAAATACATTCCCGCCAAGACCATAGGCGCATACGCAATCGCCCAAGACTTGGTCATGTGTCCTACTTCTATGATAATCAAGTTATAAGTGCTTAGCCCAAAAGCAACTGCACCTATGGATGCCATCCAAGGTTTTACCCCAAAACACGTCAAAGCAACAAAAGTGGCTATCAAGGTCAAAAGCAATTGGTGTGCATTTTTGTCCCTAAAAAATATGCCCTTAAATGTCCAATCTACGATGGCAAGCGCGCGGTCAGGATAATCAGAATGTATCAAATAAAGCGGCATTCCACCAAACATTGCTCCTGTCCAGAGCGTTTTTTCTTCGCTATTTTTATTAAATTCAGAGGCTTCTTTGGACGCTCCTTCGTATTGGACTATATCACTCTGAAGAAGAGATTTGTTGTCAAAAAATTCAGGCTTAAAGTAAATGATTGTTACAATGTAAAAAAGCACTATACAAAGAGTATAAGGGAGTATAGCATTTAGATTTAGCTTTTTCATGAATTTTGGATTTGGCGTTTTTGTTTTATCAAAAAAATGTAAGCAAAGGTAAAAAAATACTACAAACAATATTTTATACAATCAAAAGATTTACACCCAAAAATGAAATTTGAGTACGGAAAACGGTTTTTACGAATTTTTTTGTTATTTATTGAATTATTTTTGCTTGAAAGAATAGATATTGGACAAGAACTGGACAATGAAATGAATAAAATATGAGCGAACTTTGTAACATAATTGTACAAGATTAGACAAGATTATTGATGGATTCTTTTGCTGAAAAATTCTTTACTGCCTGTAATAATCACCAAAAAGAAGAAATTATTTCTTTTTACCATGCTGATTATCAAGGCGAGTCTATGGCAAACGCCTTCGGATTGAATGGTGTAGAATTAATGAGTTTTGTAATAGAGAGGGCTTTTAGTTCACTGCCCGATATTCATTTTACAGTTCAGGATACGATTACTCAAGACAATAAGTTAGCGGTGATTTGGTATTTGGAAGGAACTCAAATGGGAAAACTTATGAATATTCCACCTACCAAACGCAAACTTAGAGTTAAAGGCACTACTATTTTTGAGCTAAAAGATGGTAAGATTATCAAAAGTGATACACTCTTTGACATGGCGGGTATGCTAAGGCAAATGGGATTACTGCCTGAAATGCAGTTCACTAAAGCAATTTGATGTCTCTTCGAGTTTCAATAGCACAAGCTCCTTGCTAATTTGTTGGGTGAAAATACGCGGCAACGGCGTTTTAGTAAAGATGTAAATGCTAAATGTCTTCTACCATATACAAAAAAATAAAACTCTTGAATATCAAGAGTTCTATTCCACTTTAAACTAAACTAACAAACAAATTTCTATTGAATATAACACTGTTTCTTTACTTTTGTTTAAGAAATTTGAAAAAAAATTAAATTTTTTTTTACAAAACGGCAAATTCTTTCATACTGTTGGCTAATACCTTTTCATAAACAGCCTCATACATAGGGCGTATTTTGCTTATCTCGAAGTCCTTTGCTCTCATTAAGGCATTTTCTCTGAACTTAGGAAGATTTTGGTCGTCTAAGATAATCAAGGCATTTTTTACCATGTCTTCTATATCGCCCACATTACTCAAAAAGCCTGTAATGCCTTGTATATTAAGCTCGGGCAGACCGCCAGTATTAGTCGAAATCACAGGCACTTCGCACGCCATAGCCTCTAATGCCGCCAATCCAAAACTTTCCTTTTCCGAAGGCATGATGAACAAGTCTGCGATAGAAAGCACTTCCTCTATGGCTTCTAACTTACCCAAAAAGCGTACATCATCATCTAACTTGTGTTCTTGGCAAAACAGTTCGGCTTTGCTACGCTCTGGTCCATCACCTATCATCAGTAGTTTTGCTGGTATTTCTTTTCTCAATCGACAAAATACTTCTAATACATCGTCTATCCTTTTGACCTTTCTGAAGTTAGAAGTATGTACTATTATCTTCTCTCCGTTAGGGGCGATAGCTCTCTTAAAATGGTCTTTCTTCTGTTTTTTGAACCTATCCAAATCTATAAAGTTTGGAATGACATCTATGTCTTTAATGATTTGGAAATGTTCGTAAGTATCTTGTTTTAAACTTTCAGAAACCGTAGTAACTCCGTCTGATTGGTTAATACTAAAGGTAACCACAGGTTCATAGCTTTCATCTTTGCCTACCAGCGTAATATCTGTGCCATGTAGGGTCGTAACTACAGGAATATAGATGCCTTCTGTTTTCAAAATTTGCTTTGCCATAAATGCCGCCGAAGCATGAGGAATAGCATAGTGAACGTGTAATAAGTCAAGTTGCTCGTATTTGACTACATTTACCATTTTACTTGCTAAGGCAAGCTCATAAGGCGGATACTCAAAAAGGGGATAAGTACGAATATCTACTTTGTGATAATACAAGTTTTGGTTAAAAAAATCTAAGCGAGTAGGTTGGTCATAGGTGATAAAGTGGATTTCATGCCCCTGTTCGGCTAATGTTTTGCCGAGTTCGGTAGCTACTACGCCACTACCGCCAAAAGTAGGGTAACAAACAATGCCTATTTTCATGTGATTGGTGATTATTAGATTAAAAAAAAAATTATCAAAATTGTATCTAAAATTTTTGTCTTACGTTATAACAACTAAAGTCAAATTAATTCTCGTAAAAAGTAAAAATTTAAATAAAATTTAATTTTAATACCATGAACTTAGTAAAATCAGACCGCAATAAAATGTTAACAGGGGTATGCGGCGGCTTAGGCGAACATTTAGGAATAGACCCTGCTATTATCAGAATAGGTTTTGTAGCTTGTACGGTATTGGGGATAGGTTTTCCAGTGATAGCTTATCTTGTACTTGCTTTTGTTATGAAAAGAGAAACGTATTATTAGTAAGAAAATAGAAGATTCGAGCATAGCATTGCCTTATATTGATGATATAAAAACTATATAGAAAATACCAAATAAATTTATAAATAGGTCAAAAAGTATAATGCTGATTGACCTATTCTTTTTTTAAAGTTTATAGACTACTCTCAGTTGATATTCTGCCAAAGCAGTGCGAATAGAATTAAAATGGGGTGTAAAACCTAATATAAAGCCTCCACCGCCAGCCCCACATAGCTTAAGGTAATACTTATCACTCTCTAACCCATATTTCCATATTTGACGATACAAGGGTGGAATCATGGGTTGGAAATGCTCAAACTGGAATTGGGACACTTTCTTAAGCTCAATAAGTAAATTTTTAAAATCTCCTGAAAGAAAATAATTGATACAGTTATCATTATATACCATCAATTCGTTCTTACAAAGGTTTTTGAAATCTTCTTGCTTACATTTTTCCAAAAATAAGTTCACCAAAGGTTCTGTCTTGCGAGGGCGATTTGTGTTGAGCAAAAAGATTGCTCCCATCTCTTTTTCATATTTTACCCCATTGAATTCTGGGACTTTGACTGTTTCTATGCTTGTTTTGGATTTGATAAGTAGTGGCTGATTCAAGTAGCATATCAGAGGGTCGACTCCCGAACTTGACCCATGAAAATGGGATTCCATCTGCCCAAAAATGAGCTTTAATTTCAAAATATCCTCATTGGTAAGTATGCCGTTGCGGTCTATTTTATCATACACATAGCGTTCGTAGAGGGCGGCAGTAAGTGCGCCAGAACTTCCTACTCCAAAACCCTGCGGTATATTGGATTGGAAATAAAGCCCTTGGGCAATGTCAAACTCCAAAGAGGTAAAATCAAAGTCCACATCGATTTGGTTCTGTTCGGTTTTGTAGGCGATGTACTCGCAAAAAGCTTTTAATTCTCTATTGGATTGTTGGATACGGCGAGAACTGTCTGTGATATGTTTTAGTACCAAACGCCCACCAAAAAGGTGATAAGGCACCGCCAAACCCATAGAGTGGAGAATAATGCTGTATTCGCCAAAAAGTAGGATTTTTGAGTAAAAAAAAGGTGATTCTATCATGTTTTTTTATTG
>JALOMS010000449.1 GCA_025455345.1 Thermoflexibacter sp.
AAACTTCTTTGGTTACTTCTTTCATGATGTTTTTTTTGCACTTTAATCGCACCATTTAAGGAATTGAAACTTCTTTGGTTACTTCTTTCATGATGTTTTTTTTGCACTTTAATCGCACCATTTAAGGAATTGAAACCATAAACCTCCACCCCCACAAACTACGTCATACTTTACTTTAATCGCACCATTTAAGGAATTGAAACATAAATCTGCCGTTACTTCTGTAAATCAAAATGACAACTTTAATCGCACCATTTAAGGAATTGAAACCGAAAAGAGTATAACAGCTTTGCCAATCTATTTTGACTTTAATCGCACCATTTAAGGAATTGAAACCAAAGTTTTTGAGGAAGTAAGAAACGAATGGTTACCTTTAATCGCACCATTTAAGGAATTGAAACATTCGCACAAAGCCAGCATCATGTTCAAAGATAACACTTTAATCGCACCATTTAAGGAATTGAAACATGGTTCTTGTACTTCAAACATATCATACCCTTCCTACTTTAATCGCACCATTTAAGGAATTGAGATAGCATAGAGGAGATAGAAGCGGGTAGATAGAATAATGTATTGATAATCTATATTTTACTATTTTCTAATGGATTTAAAATTCTAACTCCTATCTTCTACCTTCTATTTGTTAAATCGCACCATTTAAGGAATTGAAACCCGAACTACTTGCTATTTTAGCGCAAAAAAGCTGATAAAAGTACAAATGTTGATATACTTCCATCAGCCCCATTTTAGCAATGCCTTGTTAGCAGCAGGCATTCATGATTTTAATTTTCAAATTTTGTAGGTGCCTTGTCTAACTTTCCTTTTATATAGAAATATGCTTCTTCTTCGTTTTTCATAAAGGGTGTCTCTTTGCCATTTTCAACTTTAAGTAACAAAACAGTTTCGGTCAATTTTCCATTTTCGTAGTCATACTTTTGAGTAATTCTTATTTTGTTGTAGGGCATAAACATATTGGCATCTTTCAGGTCAATGTCAATGGTTGAATTTCTGAATTCATTGTCGGTTTTTAAAATGCCATTGCCCAATGAGGAATTAACTAAACCATTTACTACATTGCCTTGCAAATTTTTGTAGTCCACACCAAAGTACATGGTTTGGTCTCTATCGCCTGCTTTGCCATTATAGTCTGGGTGTATTCTATGCAGAGATTTTACCGATTTCCACTCTTTGTCATAACGCTTCTGGATTACATCAAAATAGTAATCAAAAGTTTCTGCCCTGAGCCAACTGTCATTTTTGTAAACAAATGCTTTGCTGTAACCATTCCAAATAATAGTGTATGTGTCTTCGAATACTTGTTTGCTCTCAACGGGTATAATTACCTTTTTTGTTGTTGAGCAACTTATGAAAATTAATGTAGCAAAAATTGTGATTGCTACGATTGCGATTGTTATTAACTGAATCTTGTTCATTTTTTTGAATTTTAAATTGTTATTAGATTAATTACAATGCAAAAATCAAAATATAAACGCTGAACAAAATTGACCTATGTTACAATCGTTATTTACCTGAAATTTTTTTTCTCAACCTACTCAAACTTTCTCTTTCTATGCCAAGATAAGATGCTAAATGATATAAGGGCACTCGTTCTAAAAAATGTGGCGTTTCTTTCATCATTTGAAGGTAGCGTTGCTCGGCATCCATAAACATAAATCCTTCAACTCTTTTAGTCGTTAGTTTGTATGAGTATTCAGCCATAATTCTACCAAAGCGTTCCCAATTTTGAGATTGGTTATATGCCTTTTGAAGTGTTTGAAGATTAAAAGTAACTATCTCTGCGTCTTCTAATGCCTGAATGTAATATCTGCTCGGTGTTTCTTGCAAAAAACTATCATAGTTAACTACAAATTCGTTTTCAAAACTGAAATGAGTATTTATTTCTTTATCATCAGATAAATAATACATTCTGAATGTGCCATTATTGATGAAACCTAACTCCTTACAAGTTTGACCTTCTCGTAAAAAAAAGTCTTTACTTTTAATTTGTTTAGTTTGCAAAAATGGTTCAAACAAATTACAGTCGTTTTCTGTCAGAAACGATACGTTTTTTAACCACTCTTTAAATTGTATAAAATTGCTCATTATTATAGGGTGTTTCTTTGCTTGGTGCTAACGGTTTCGGGTATTAACAAAGGCTGGGTTTTTGAAAAACTAATGTTCAAATTTAGTACAAATATACATAGAATCCCAAATATTCAATTCTCCACTTCAGCCCAGCTTTTGACAATACCATTTTAGTGGCTGCCCTTCTTTTGTTACCCCAAAGTCTTTTTATTTCCCATCAAGTATAGCATAGCATTTTCAACAGCTTTTGCTGCACCAGTTGGATTAAATCCTAACTCTGTTTTTGCTTTTGAAATATCAAAGTTTTGTTGAAGTCCTGAAAACATAGCGATGTCTTTGGTTGTAAGCAAAGGGGCTTTACCTCTTATCTTACTACTTAACTCCATAATCCAAGCAATTACGAAAAGTAATGGTTTTGGGATTGAAACAGGCAATTTAATTTGTAACTCAGGAAAAAGTCTTTGAGCAATTTGAGTAGTTGCCTTAAGAGAAAGACATTTTTCATTTGCTAAGATATACCGTTCTCCATTTTTACCTTTGGTAGCAGCCAAATAACAACCTTCTGCTACATCTTTTACATCAATCCAATTCAAGGCGATATTAGTTTCAACTGGAACAGCTTTGTCCAAAACTAATTTTATGATATTGTAAGATGTACTCAATGGTCTAAACGCAACGCTACCTATCATTGCAGACGGAAGCACAGTTACAATTTCTATATTATGCTTTTTGGCAAGTTCAAATGCTAATTTTTCGCCATCATTTTTAGAATTATAATACCAATCCCTTCTGTCAGGATTAAAGCCATTACTTTCTTTGGTAGGCATAGAAGTATAATTCAAAGCGGCAACAGAGCTTACATAAACGATTCGTCTAACACCTGCTTGTGCTGCTGCTTCAATAGTGTTTTTCGCACCTTCCATATTGATGTCGTAAATTTCTTTTATGGGGTCTTTTGCCCAAAGTTTGAATACAGCTCCAACCGCATAAAAGGTTTCAACGCCTTGCAGAGCATTTATTAATGATTGCTTGTCAGTAATATCTGCTTGTACTACTTCACAATCTAAACCAGCAAATGGCTCTTTATTCTTAATATTACGGACGGAAGCCCTTACAGGAATTCCTTTGTCAATTAGAAGTCTAACCAAATTGTTACCAAGGTGTCCGTTTGCACCTGTTACTAAGGCTAAGTTGTTCTGTACCATTTTTTGAATTCTAAGTTAATGGTACAAATGTCAGCATTAGTTTTTAGTCCATGCTTCACAAATGTTACTTAATTATTTGTCGTCTAATCCTACTCAAACTTTTTGCATTCATTCCCAGAAATGACGCAATGTATTGTAGAGGCACATTATGAAGTATTTGTGGATTTGTTTCAAGGAGTTTTTTATATCTTTGTTCAGCGGTAAGATTTGCTAAATCTTTCGAGCGACTTTCATTATAACTTAAAGACTGCTGGAAAACCCAAATACTAAAATTTTTTAGAGGTATGCTTTCTTGGGTAATAGTGTCTAAATCTTTTTTTGTAATTCTCAAAAGTTCACACTCAGTTACACATTCTACATTTTCCGATGATATTTTCCCGTCTATGAAATCGGAGTATGAAGTCAAAAAACCCGGGGGGCAATTTATATGTGTTGTTACTTCTTCTCCCGAATCATTGTAATAAAACAGTCTCATAAACCCTGAAACTATAAAATATAAGTATCTGGGTATTTTCCCTTCTGGCTCAACTACCCTATTTTTAGGGTAAAGTACAGGCTCAAAATATTGCACGCACAAATTTTTGTCAAACTCTGTAATTGGAGTATTTTGAGAAATTAAATTTAGTAATTGATTGTGCATTTAGAATGTCTATGTAATAGATATACTTCTTAAATAAAAACTTTATAAATTTACAAAAAAGTAGTTTATGGACAAAAAATATAAATATTTAGCTAAAAATTTTAAAAAGTATTCATCATTCAAAATTCTAAATTCGGAGTTTTTGTATTTCATTCCTCATTCCAGATTTCTTGAATATCTACTATTTTATAAGTAGCTCATTATAAGTAATTTGCAAAAGTAATCAAAACAAAAAGAAAACTAAGACAAAGTCTGTAAATACGCCATCACGTGTCTGGTTTCCATAAAATATTTCTCAACTGTAACCGTAGCGCGTATCGTTTGGGCAATGGGATTGTTTGCCACTTTTATAATCTTTAATTGGGGGAGTTTTGCCAAAGTTCCTATCTCGCTGATACAGTTGCCCACTAAGTTTAGTTCTTCTAATACAGTCAAGGATTCTAAGGGAGAAATATCGACAATCTGATTGCACGACAAGTCTAATTTTTCTAACTTTGTCAAAAAACTCAAAGGCGAAATGTCTATAATCTGATTGTGAGTTAAGACTAATTTAGTAAACCCATCTAAGTTTTTGAGTGGAGAAATGTCCACAATTCGATTACTACTAAGCTGTAAATCAGTAAGTAATGAAAGTGCTTTCAAAGGCGAAATATCTACAATTTGGTTGCTATACAGGCG
>JALOMS010000450.1 GCA_025455345.1 Thermoflexibacter sp.
CTGATGCAGGTGTGGTGGGCACAGCCATGCAGACCGCGCAGTCTACATATAATCAAGCATGACACATGGGCGGCACAGCTGGCGTCGATCATGGCATGTGTGCACGCAGGTGACGAACGAGCCGCAGAGGAGCGGTCCGCACATGGTGCGCGCAAACGTGCGGGCGCTGGTGTAAAAGCAGTGCATCAAGGAGTCGTGCAGGATGGCGGGGATGCGCTTAGCATGGTATCAGCGCCTGTTGCACGTTACACTACATAAGCTTCTCAGCTGAACATTCTGCAGACTAATGGTTTTAAAGGTTTACCTCACATGCACAATTACTGGTCCTGCATGACTGCCGTGTAATTACAGAGGAAAATAACATAATAATATGCTTAACACTTATCGCAAATTTGGTATTGTTACGATTGTGGCAGTTTATTTACTTATTTTAGTTGGTGGAATTGTCCGTAGCACGGGTGCAGGAATGGGTTGTCCTGATTGGCCTAAGTGCTTCGGACAATGGATTCCTCCTACTGATATTAGTCAGCTTCCTTTGGATTACAAGGAGAAATTTAAAGTTCAAGGAAAGGAAATTGCTGATTTTGACACATTTAAAACTTGGACAGAGTATATAAATCGCTTGATTGGTGTATTGATAGGTATTTTTATTTTTATTACTTTTCTCTTGTCTATTTCTTTTTATAGAGAGGACAAATTGGTGTTTTTCCTTTCTTTATTTTCTTTTTTATTAGTTGGATTCCAAGGCTGGTTAGGCTCTGTGGTCGTGGCTACTAACCTAAAACCTATTACAATTACTTTGCACATGATTTTGGCTTTGGTCATCGTTGGTTTACTCATTTACACGGTAACAAGGTCTTACAACAAAGTATTTCAAATAGAGCAAATTACGAATAAAGTTTTTTTAAATAAACTTTTTGTGATTTGTATGGTTTTGATGTTAGTACAGATAGCAATGGGTACTCAAGTCCGAGAAGCGATAGACCATATCGCCGCCTCTTTGAGCTACACGATGCGTGATACATGGATTGAAAAAATCGGCTTAAAATTCTATATACATCGCTCATTTTCCTTATTAATTTTAGGTTTGCACATCTATTTAATCTTAGTATTGCGGAAAAATATCACTGTAAATAGCAAACTGGCTACTTGGGGGAATGTTCTACTGGGTTTGATAGTTGCAGAGATTGGCAGTGGAATAGTAATGGCATATTGGGGTATTCCTGCGATTATGCAACCTGTTCATTTACTGCTTGGTTCTCTGATTATTGGAGTACAGCTTTTGATAATGATGATGATAAACTACGATAAGATAGTTGCCTCTCAGGGTATATCTTCTCATCCAATTTATACTACAAAAGAAGTCTTGAATTAAATAAAAAATATAATAATGACACAAAACTTTGATAATCAATCATTAAATTCTTCAACTATTGATACTAAATCTTTGATTTTGAAAATCAAACAGTATCAAATGCTTTTAAAATTTCGCCTTTCTTTCTTAGTTGTATTCTCTGGTGCATTTGGTTATTTTTTGGCATTGGATACAGAGGTAAATTGGGTAAGGTTTATTGCTTTTGTGATTGGGAGTTTTTTGATAACAGGCTCTGCAAATACTATTAATCAAATTATTGAAAAAGAAACAGATAAGCTGATGAAACGGACAGCTAATCGTCCCTTGCCTACGGGGAGATTAAGCGTATCTGAGGCTACTACCTTTGCGATATTGCTTGCTTTGGTTGGTTCAGTATTAATTGCGAGTTTTGTAAATGTTTTTTCTGCTTGTTTGAGCTTATTTTCTTTGATATTATACGCATTTGTTTATACCCCACTAAAACCCAAAACCCCTTTTGCGGTCTTAGTAGGAGCTTTCCCTGGGGCTTTGCCACCGCTTATTGGTTGGGTTGCGGCATCTGGAAGTATTAGCATGGAGGCAATGATTATCTTTTCTATACAATTTATTTGGCAGTTCCCGCATTTTTGGGCAATCGCATGGGTAGCCAATGATGACTATACCAATGCTGGATTTAGGCTATTGCCTTCGGAGGGTGGTCGTAATTTTAATAGTGCTTTCCAGATTATGATTTATACCATGTTTTTGATTCCTTTAGGTTTATTGCCTTCGCGTTTTGGGATTGTCGGCATTAGTTCGGGCATTATTGCTACGATATGTGGCATTTTATTTTTGTTTCAGACTTTTTATTTATTAAGAGAAGGCACTGTAAAATCTGCCATGAGGCTTATGTTTGGCTCTTTTATTTATTTGCCTGTTGTCCAAATCGCCTATCTCATAGACAAACTCTAATCAAATACAGGTTTGATAAAAAGATAATTATCATTTTGAATTATATTTCATTGGATTATGCCATCAAATTATCTAAGCACGACACAGAGTCAATGGCTCTTTGAAAAAGCAAAAAAATTCATTCCGGGAGGCGTAAACTCTCCCGTGAGGGCTTTTAAGGCAGTGGGGGGCAATCCTATTTTTATCAAATCTGCCAAGGGAGCTTATTTATTTGACGAGGACAATAATCGCTACATAGAACTCATCAATTCTTGGGGTCCAATGATATTAGGACATGCTTACCCTTTGATAGAACAAGCAATCGTAGAAGCGGCTAAAGATTCTTTTTCGTTTGGCGCACCTACCGCTAAAGAAGTGGAAATGGCAGAACTCATTACTCAGATGTTTCCTTCCATAGAAAAGGTAAGAATGGTAAATTCAGGAACAGAGGCTTGTATGTCTGCTATACGAGCCGCAAGAGGCTTCACGGGGCGCAACAAAATCATCAAATTTGAGGGGTGTTATCATGGGCATGGAGATTCATTTTTGATAGCGGCAGGTAGCGGAGCAGTAACTATGGGCGTGCCTGATAGTGCGGGAATAACGACGGGGGTAGCCTTAGATACGCTAACAGCTCCTTTCAATGATTTGACAGCAGTACAAATGCTTATAGACGCTAATCCGAATCAAATAGCCGCTTTGATAGTAGAACCCGTAGTAGGCAATATGGGCTGTGTGCCGCCCGCGAAAGGATTTTTAGAGGGATTGAGAGAAATCTGTACTAAAAACAGCATTGTACTTATTTTTGATGAAGTAATGACAGGTTTTCGCTTAGCAAGGGGGGGAGCGCAGGAGCGATATGGAGTCAGTGCAGACCTGACTACTTTGGGTAAAATCATTGGGGGGGGATTGCCCGTAGGGGCGTATGGGGGAAAGTCTGAGATTATGGATTGCATTGCTCCTTTGGGCAAGGTATATCAAGCAGGAACGCTTTCTGGCAATCCTATTGCGATGTCCGCAGGATTGGCAATGCTCAATATTTTGAACCAACACCCAGAAATATATACACAATTGGAAGAAATAACCAACAAAATAGTAAATGGTATAAGAAAAGCATTAGAAGATTTAAGTCTTTCTTATACGATTAACCAAGTAGGCTCTATGTTTACTTTGTTTTTTACAGAACTTGAAGTAACTAATTTTTCCACAGCCAAAAGTAGTAATTTAGCCTTTTTTGGTAAGTATTTTAGAGAAATGTTGCATAGAGGAGTGTATTTAGCCCCTTCCCAATTTGAAAGTTTATTTGTTTCTAATGCACTCTCAGAAGAAGACATACAACATATTATTACAGCCAATCGCGAAGTCTTAGGTTTGATGCATACATAAGTCATCAAAATAGTAGATTGAATTAGCAAAATCTCAAGCATTTTATCCTTATTTCTTTTCATCAAAGCCTTTCTTTGGGCAAAAAAAGAAATGGCAAAACATTCTCATTACAATAGAGTTAAACACTTATAGGAAATAAATTTCTTATCTATATATGTGTGCCAATAATAGATATTCAGTGATTTTACTCTTATTTCTTGCTTGTACGGCTTGTAATGTAGATAAAAATAAAAAGGTAAAAGATAGCAATGTAGCGTTTGAAACTACAGATAATACAGTCATTTTCTTTAAAAATCTGCGTCAATCTTATTACGATAAGCAAGAAAATACACAGGCAAGGATAGACATCTACCGTAGCAAAAAGAGAATTTTGAAAGAAACGTCTCCTGTGATTAATCTTGCTATTGCTCACCACTGGCGCAACGACAAAGCCTATATTATGATAGAACCCAACGAGCTACTTGGCAATGAAGTTCTTTTAGAGATTATTTGGAAAGATACCATACAACAAAATACAGGGAAATACATCTTCGATTTTGGAGATATGGAACAACATTATCGATTTGCCACTTCGCTTTATCAAAGTATCCAAGATAAGCACGAGTTACAAGTAAAACTAAAAGGGGAAATAGTGCCACTTATGCCTTTGGAAGAAGAAAAAGAAATATTCCGCAAAACTATGCTCGACTACTTAAGATTGGTGAATGTAGTGAAATAAACCATTCAAAATATCTAAGTCATTTATTTCGTTTAATAGCTGTTGCCTTTATTACTAAACAAATATGTCCTATTTTCCGTCTTATTCTTTTATAATCCAAACAGTTTCTTAAATTTGTTTTAACACAATTTACTTTGTAAAACTAAAATCACATAAAATATGAAACGCACAGTCATTGTATTGATTATTATTGCATTGGTTGCAATTTTGGGTTTTT
>JALOMS010000451.1 GCA_025455345.1 Thermoflexibacter sp.
CTTTGGTCAAGAGCATGGAGATTGAGTACAGGGAGAAACTATAGAAATGATGCTGGTGGTATTGTAGGTACAAATGGTACAAATGCCATGAGTATGCCTGACCCAACCGTTACCAATAATTTGTTTATTGCTAAAATGTATCCTTATGCAGAAGATGATAATGCGGCAACCAATGATGCGGTTGTAACAGAATTGGACTTTAATGGTATGGATCCTTTTGGTTTTACAGTAACTTGTACAAGAGACGGATTAAATACGGATCCTGATTTTATATTGAGCAAACGCTCTCAATATGGATTAGCAACTGGTCTTCCTACGATTCCTCCCCCCTATCGTATTTTCTTACAAGACCCTGATAATACACAATTTCCCAATGGCAGGGTAGGTTGTTTGCAAGGAATTTCTGTCAAGCAGTGCGCGATTGGTGGAACTCCTCCTGCTCCAAGGGCTTATTGTATTAATATAGAAGCACAGGCTACGGGCGCAGTAGAGGTACTGATAGACCTTTGGAATAATACGACCAATATGCCTGGGGCAGATGGGGTATATACTCCCTTAGCCGATAATCCTATGAGTACAGATGTGCTTATATCCCAAGCCATCCTCGTAGATGGGATTACTTGCGTGCCTTGGGACGGAGAAGATGGATTAGGGAATGAGGTAGCTGATGGGGCTAACATTTCCATATTAGTAGCATTTAGAGCGGGTCTTACCAATCTTCCCATCAATGATGTAGAGAATCACCCCAATGGGTTTAGAGTGAGTTTGGTCAGACCTATAACCAATGCTTGTGGTAATATGATTTCCTTACCTAAACTGTACTGGGACGATACTAGCGTACAAAGTAATTTTAATATGACAGCACCAGAAAATGCAGGTTATACATTTAATACCCCACCCGTAGAAGGTACAGGTCCCGCAGGAACTTTTGGGATTAAAAATTTAGGAGGTTGTAATCCAGCATTATTAATGGCAGGTGAGGGTTGTCATAGGTGGGTGAGGAGAGGTAAAAACCCCGGAACAACTTCAGGTCCACCCGGAAGTATCAGTATTCCCAGTAATTATGCCTTTGGTTTAGAAACTATGAATACTTGGTGGTATGTGGCAGATGAGCAACTAAATACTACCCATATCAATGACAAATCTCTATTTGACATTACCTCGACCTTAAGTGCAGGAACTTGCGTGGTCAATGATTTTGGAGAAATTACCATAGACGCAGAGTATAACACCGCTAAATTTACATTTACAAACAATAGTGAAGTAATTGTAACTGTTACTCCAGCTCATGGTACTTACCAACTTGTAGAGCTTTCTAAAAATGTAAATGACATGACAGCTCCATTGCCCCCTATGGGTAAAGGAAGAATTAGATTAGTATATCGTTTAGATGTGAATAGCGATGGAGTCAATACAGGGGCTATAGTGCCTTCAGTTGGATTTACGGTAGTGATTACTACTAACTTATGTGGTAATCCAGAGCCAGATGATGCTCAATTTAACTGTAGTGTGGTAATTCTTCCCATCGAGTTATCTTCTTTTAAGGGGAAGTTAGTAGATGGACAACTGACAAAATTGGATTGGACTACTGCCCGAGAAGTATCGAACAAAGGTTTTGGCATACAAAGAAGCATAGATGGTCGTAACTTTTTTGAAATTGATTTTATTCAAAGCAAAGGAAATACAAGCCATGGTCATCAATATAGCTATTTGGACAAGTTGCCTTATAGGGGCGTTTATTATTATCGCTTAAGACAAGTAGATGAAGATGGAAAAGAAACTTTTTCAAAAATGATTACTGTAAGCGCAGAAGATTTAGAGTTAGATTTTATCAATACTACTTATCTTGTTGATAGTAACACACTCCAAGTGATGTTGAGGCAAAAATCTCCAGAGGATTTACAAATTACCGTCTATAATATGCTTGGTGTAGAAGTCCAATGCCTCAAGATTCCTGCCCAACAAAATAATCAAGTAGTTCAAATCTTTTCTCTTCCTATGAATGTAGCTACTGTGGGGACTTATATTGTAGAAGTAAAGGATAGTAAAAATGTGTCTAAGAAGAAAATAATGATTTATTAGAGAATTACGTAAGTGTGCATTTTTATTGTAAAATACGCTTTAGTGTGTTTAGCGCATTATCAAATACTTGCACTCCTAAGGGGAAGCTACAGTGGCGATTTAATTTGTACATCTACTTATTATACTCATATAAAAGCGATTTCTACTTTAGAAATTGGCAGAGGAGCAGACAGCCAATATTTGAGTAAATAGGATTCGGTTTTGATAACACCAGATGGTAATATTTGCAAGATTTTTGCGATATTGCAGGCAAAATGCCCTAAAAAGAATATATGACAGAAGCTGAGAAAAGGTTAATAGAAAAGCTAAACGAATTTATTGAGGTCAATGCAAATAATCCTACATTTTCTAATGAACATATTTACAGAGAGTTAGGAATTAGTCGCTCGCAACTCTATCGTTTGCTCAAAGAGGAATTTGACCTCTCTACTTCACTCTATATTCGTAAGCGCAAACTCCTCAAAGCCAAAGAGTTAATAGAAAATTCAGAACTAAAAATTTCAGAAATAGCTTATCAAATTGGCATAGATAGCCCTCAAAATTTTACTAAGTATTTTTCCCAAGAATACGGTCTTAGCCCCACCGAATACCGCAAAAACTTACCCCAACTTATTACAAATAGTCCTACGCCAATGGTTGAAAAAGAAGCGGAATTCCAAGTAAAAGAGGTGATTACGGAAACTAAGACCGAGAGAATCATAAAGGAAAAAATTACCATTGAGCAAAAAATTAAAGAGGAAATCACAGAAAGGCGCATAGAACATATTGCTACGCGGATTTCGCAGAAAACAGAAGCAAAGATTTCTAAAAAGGTAACTTATTTATTGGTTGCGCTTGCTTTGAGTGTACTTTTATTTTCCATTTTTTTAATTTGGCAAAACACCCAAAAAAACACAAATGACATTGCTAAAATGTCCATCAGTGTACCTATTGCCGCTTATCAGTCTGCAACTCTATACGAAGCCCCCTCCATTGCCGTTTTACCGTTTAAAAACTTAGGAAAACCAGAAAATAGCACTTTTGTAGATGGCATCATGGAGCAGGTGCATACTTCGCTTTCCCAATTAGAAAATCTGAAAATAATCTCTAAAACATCTTCCAATCAATTTAGAAATACGACAAAAAAACTCCCTCAAATCGCCAACGAACTTCATGTAAACTACATCATAGAAGGTTCGGTGATGCAAATAGAGAAACAGTTGCGAATCAATATACAACTGATTCACGCCAAAGAAGATAGGGTAATTTGGGGGAAGAATTATGACGGAGATATGCAAAATGTCTTTGCTTACATGAGTTCGGTATCCAAAGAAGTAGTTACGGAGCTGAACCAGAAATTAAGCATGGTGCAACAAAAAAAATTGGAGAAAATACCTACCAAAAGTTTAGAGGCTTATAACGAATACCTGCAAGGGAAAGAACTTTTGCAAACGCGTACCAAAGAAAAATTAGAGGCAAGTTTGTTAAGATTGGAGGAAGCAATTCGCTTGGATTCCACTTTTGCAGATGCCTATGCACAGAAAGCAAATGCCTATTTCCTACTCTTAGATGCCCAATATATCAACGTACAAAAAGGGTATCAATTGGTAGAGAATTACGCATTTAAGGCAATTAAGTTGGACAATGAAAATGCCCTTGCCTATGCTACTTTGGCAAATATGTACCGCGAGCAAGACAAATGGAGTCAGGCAATTACTACCTACCAAATTGCGCTCAAATACAGCCCTAATGATGCCCTGATTAATTATTGGTACAGTTTGGTACTTCGCAGTACAGGAAACCTCAAAGAATCAGTCCGTTACAGCCAAAAAGCAATGCGCTTAGACCCTCTTTCGCAAGTCATCATTGGTGGGCATATCCTTAATTGCTCTTTGGCAGGGAATTTAGACCTTGCCCAACAAGCAATCAAAGAAGGAACATTACTTTTTAATAATTCTTGGACTTATTACTGGGGCAAGGCATATTTTCACCTTGTTCAGAAGGACTATCAAACCGCATTAAATGAGTTGGAAAAATCACACCAACTTAACCCCAATGTCAAATCTATCAAATATCAAATTATATTCTGCAAAGGTAAGTTAGGGCGCACCCAAGAAGTACAAGATTTCTTGAAAATGCTACCAGAAATTCCTGATAACTAGCCATTCAGTACCTTGAGAAATGTGTAGACGCGGGAATGCTTCCTTTCGACCTCAAAGTTTTGCCTTTCTACGACCTTTTGCGCCAAGACCAACGCTACCAAGCTATTTTACAAAAATTTGGCTTGGAAAAGGTTGATTTGCAGTAACTTCAATTGTTTATTTTTGCCTGCCCTATGCCCCCTTCTTCTATTGAGAGGAGGAGTTCATGTACTTTTCGCAATTTTTAGCGTCCTCAAGAACGACATTTGACACAATACACTAAGTTTTTGATACAATAAGCTAAACAATTGGGCAAATAGACAAACACAATTTTTGCAATTCCACATAGCTTTGTTGTATCAATTTTTTTAAAAATCACATACAAAAACTTACAATAATGAAAAAATTAATGACTGGCGCATTGCTCATTGGGGGAGTTTTAATATGCTTTGCTTGCAATAGCTCGACCAGTGAAAAAGGGAAATGGGACGATATAGAAAAGAAGATTGCCAAAGAAAAATTTGTAGAGGCAATGAAAAAGCAATTGACAGAACAGGAACAACCCATAGACGATAATATAGTCAATGACATAGCTGAATGTTGGGTAAATAAATTAGAAGCAACATTCACTAATCTAAGCGAGGCAAATGATAATTCTGAAAAAAGAGAAGAACTCTCGGATAACTGCGTAAGAGAGATTTTGATGCCCACAAGTTATGAAGAAAAGGCTTCTAACGATTCTATGCAAACTACTCAATAAAAAATCTATATTATTTTTGTTTATAATAGACTGAAAAACAATTGATTAAACACACTCACTACTATCTACTCACTACTATCTACTCACTACTACTTAAATATATTTATCTCATTTTAAACCTTAAAACAAAATCTAAAATTATGAAAAATAAAATCTATTTGCAACTTACCATAGTTGCTATCTTACTCACAACCTTTGCCTTGCGCTCGCTGGCGCAAGACCATCAAGAATCAATGGTAGAATTGGTAGAACAGTTTCAATCCGCCTACAACAAAGCAGACACCAAATTATTGATGACTTACTTTGCCAAAGAAACGGTTTTTTATAATACAGATGGCACAAGTAAAACCCAAACTAATGCTCAGGTAGAAGAAAATTATGTCAAATTATTTAGCACTACAGATGCCAAAACAGAGCTTAAATTTGGCAATGTGGAAGAATTGAAAGATGGAAAATTAAGAGTTACAGGGACTTACATCACCACTTACATCAATAAGAAAACAGGTGAGAAAATAGTAAGGAAAGGAACTTATGACAACACAGTAGTCAAGGAAGACGGCAAATGGAAAGTATCAGGCATGAAACTCATAGAAGACAAATAAACAATTCATCTAACCTAAAATCTTTATATTTTTTTCACCAACAAAATAGTATTTGCAAAAGGTGCGGCGGGACTTCGAATGAATTTTATTGTACATTTTAACGCCAATAAAAAGATAGACCGCTCATCACCTACTACGACTGAAGTGTGATTATCAAAGCCTCTGACGCAAATTATTTGGAAACTAACAAACCAAAAAATTAAGCATGAGTTTCAACATTAGGGACTGAAATTGACCAAGCACATTAAGGTTTTTTACATAAGGATACTTAATTTCTTGATTCTTTTGATGGGACCAGGGCAGTAGTTTTGATGACAACTCACACAAGCGTTCACTACCAAATTAAAGTTTTCTACTTGATTTTCCTTATTTGTATAAAACTTGTCTAAGGTTTGTAAAAATGCTTTGGCTGAATGGTCAAAAACTTCTCCCTTGACGCTCATATCCGTAGGGGTCGCCGTATGAATACTTTTGAATTTTTTTCTAAAATCATTAGGTAAGCTATTATTCAGGATTGCTGTTCGTATTTTCTCGCTATCATCATACATTTGTCGCATAAGCCAAGCTAATTCACTGTCTTCGTTGGGGTATTTGGTTTTATCTACGCTATCAGGTTTGGCAAATGTATGTTGGGTAGTGTCCGTAGTTTGCCCACTTTGTGATGCCGATTCGGAGTTTTTTTGAGTACAGTTGTAAGATACTACACCAAAGAAAAAAATACTGGTCAGTAATACTAATAGTCTATGTATTTTATTGGAAATCATATTTTTAAGAAATTATTAAGGTAAACTAAAGCTAAAAGATTTACAAAGTTAGTAAAATTTTGTAAATCTTTTTGTTGCTGTTTTTTTAGTATTTGATTAGATTAATTTGGGAAAATTTCCATGAGCTTTTCCATGACTTTTCTCATGCCCTCACTTGCTTTGTCTGCAATAATAGTCAAATTTTTAATATAATCTACCGAAGGAGGGTTCAAATCCACCAAGAACTTCAAGGTATCTCGATGTAGATACTCTATCAACCCTGCGGCAGGATAGACTTGCAGAGATGTGCCAACGACAATAAATACATCAGAATCAATGCTTATCTCGGCAGCTGTGGTAATCAGAGGAACAGCCTCTCCAAACCAAACAATATGAGGACGCAACTGTGAACCTTTGGGGCATTTGTCCCCAAGATGAATATCTCCTTCTATGTCATACACTAAGTTTTCATCTAAACTACTCCGCATTTGGAATAGGCTACCGTGCAAATGTATGACATGAGAAGAACCTGCTTTTTCGTGAAGGTCATCGACATTTTGGGTAATGACGGTAACATCAAAATAGTCTTCTAAGCGTTTTACTATTTTGTGAGCATCATTTGGTTGGGCTTGTTTTGCCGCTTTTCTACGCTGATTGTAAAAGTCTAAGACTAAGGCAGGATTTTTTTTCCAACCCTGTGGAGAAGCTACTTCCATCACATCATGTCCTTCCCACAACCCTCCAGCATCTCTAAAGGTCGGAATCCCACTTTCCGCACTAATTCCCGCACCTGAAAGCACTACTAATTTTTTCTTTGGCATAATGGTTTTATTTGTTTTCCTAAAAATAGCAAGATTTGATGAAAAATAAAGGAGCAAGTTTAAAATTTCACCAAGTAAACAGGGAAAATATTTCCTCCTGTGATTTTTTATATCCTATTTCATTAAAACCTTTTTAATTATCACATAGTTTGATTGCAAAGGATATAAAAACAAAGACAAATGAATAATCAGTATGATGCACTAATCATTGGGAGCGGTATGGGTTCTATTACCACTGCTTGTTTATTGGCAAAAGAAGGCAAGAAGGTCGGTGTATTGGAGCAAAACTGGCTTGCTGGCGGTTGTACGAGTTCGTATTGGCGCAAAGGTTTTGTTTTTGAGAGTGGTGCGACGACCTTAGTTGGCTTAGACGAAAATATGCCCTTAAATTATCTATTAAAAACCATCAATGTTAGTATATCAGCGATTGAACTTTCCTTGCCAATGAAAGTCGTATTGAAAGATGGTACAGTAGTAAATCGGTATAAGGACTTAGATGAATGGATTGCGGAGGCAGAACGCATATTTGGAAAGAAAAAACAAGCTGATTTTTGGAATTTCTGTTATCAAATTAGCCAATTTGTATGGGAAACCTCTTTGAAGCAAACAGCCTTCCCACCTTCTACTTTTGATGACCTGCTTTCCTGCGTCAAAAATGTGAATTTGAAGCAATTACGCTACGCAGGTTATTCTTTCTTTTCTATGGAGTGGTTGCTAAAAAAATATGGTTTATTGGACAATCAAAGGTTTGTAGATTTTGTGAATGAGCAATTACTGATTACTGCCCAAAACTATCTATCTGAAGTGAATTTACTCTTTGGTGCAACCGCTCTTTGCTATACTAATTATGGGAATTATTATATCAATGGTGGTCTGATTAACTTGGTAAATCCTTTGGTCGATTACTTGAAGGCAAATAACGCAGAGGTATTGTTAAGGCATAAAGTAGAAAAAATAGCCTTTGATGGCAAATACTACGGTTTGACGGTAAAACCCAAAGGCAAGGAAGCAGAAGTTTTTTACGCACCTATTTTAGTTTCTGGTATTCCTATCAACAATACGCTTGAGCTTTGTGAAGATACAGTGATTTCATCTTCGCGTGCCGTTCGGTCAAAGACATTGGATTCTCCGCAACTCCACAGTGCTTTTCAAATGGGAATCGGGTTTAAGAAAAGAAAAGATTTTGACTGTATTCACCATCAGATTCACCTCGAACACCCCTTGCCAGAAATAGGCTCGTCGAGTATTTTCCTGAGTCTCAACCACCCCCAAGATACAAGCCGTAGCGACCAACCCGACATGATGGTCGGTTCTGTAAGCACACATATCAGGAATCCCGCAAAGAATATGACTTTTGATAAAGAAAAGGTTGAAAGTGTCATCATTGATGTATTAGCACAAAGAGGTTTTTTGAATCGAGCCGATATTGTCTATTCACATTCCTCTGCTCCTTTGGCTTGGGAGAAGTGGACAAATCGCAAATATGGCTTTGTAGGCGGATACCCCCAATACCTCAATATCAAACCTTGGCAAATGATAGAAAGCCGC
>JALOMS010000452.1 GCA_025455345.1 Thermoflexibacter sp.
AAATCAAAATTCTCAAAAGAGCAGATCGGAAAACGGATCAAATGCTTCGGCGACAGCAAAGATTCCCAGGCTTAATCTAAACAATCTTTAAAATTAGTTGAAATAGCAAAAGGAATTATTTATAAAGGTATAACCATTGATGATTTACTATCAGAAAATCAAAAACAAGAAGATATTATCAAAAAGCTTTGATACTTTTTTGAATAAATGAAATTTGATTTTCATTCAGTTCATAATATTGATAGACTAATTTATTAATTTCAATTTGACAAAATTTTTTATTAGCTTGTAAATCAATGATTTGTGTAGCAAAAAAAACTAATTGAGTTTGTAATTCATTATTATTTGGTAGTGGAATTGTGCCTAAATCTGAAATTTTAATTTGTGGTTGCTTGCCTTGCGAAAAACGAATAATGCTTTGTTGCTGTGCGAAAAAAGTCATTAAATCAGAATTTAACCAAGCACACAAAAATTTTAGCGTGAAAATCGTACTCTCCAAATTATTACGTAAAGAAAAAACGTACAAACTGTTATTAGCAGCACTTTTTCCATAATCTAAACTCGCAATTAACTCTTTTGCTGATTGTCTAATAAATACTTTTGGATTATCATAAATCATAGTTTCGCCCAAACCAATCCGTTTTTTGTTTTTAATCCCTTGTTTTTCTAATTTAATTCTCAACTTATTGTTTATTTCATCTTGTAAAGATTTATTGAAGTGGAAATATTTTTCAAATTTTAAACTACCATATTTTTCGCTTAGTGATTTTGAACCTTGATAATAGGGATAAATCTCTCCGTCAATATATTTTTTATCATCTTCTAATTTATTGGTTGTGAATTTATCTTCCATATCTAATAGCATAGTACAAGTACGTAGATTTTTATTGGGATAAACTTCTAAAATAGTTTTGTCATTCTTTGCTTTTATAGCATTAATAATTTCTTGTGAAACATCACAAAAATTCAATCTAAACTTATATTCGTCTTTCGGGTTTTTCCAGATAGCTTGATTCAATAAATAATTTTGTTTTGTTTTCTCGTCAATAATTATAACTTGATTTTCTTTATTTTTTTGACTTTTAGATAGTTGTAAAATTAATTGCCCACTTGTAACCTCAAAATCTGTAATGTTAGTGATTAGTTTTTCTATGCAAGTATTTTCTAATAAAAACTGTCGTGTGTGTTGGTAGGCAGTTTCAAAAAATGCTAAATCAATAATAAAACTAAGTTTTGCATTTGGCTTTAAAAAATCCAAAGAATGTTCTAAAAATAACATAACCAAGTTTATCTTACCGTTTTGCACGTGGACAGGAAATTGATTATAATTTTGTAAGTAATTGATTCTCTGCTGTTCATTTTGTTTTTTATCTCTGCGACCATACAGAGATATATAAGGAGGATTGCCAATCACATAATCTATTTTATCATAAAATCTCTCCAAGATGACAGTATTTTGAGCTTCAATGAACAAGTTTTTAACTTGGTTGTTGCGAATAGTGAAATCAGAAACAAAACTTTGAAAAGTTCCTTTGTAGGCTTCTCCAAACCAAGAAAAATATAGTTTTTGTATATTTTCTTTTGTTTTCTCAACCATTTCAAAATCTATATCATTGAAAATTAAATTATTAGCAATAAACCTGTCAATAAAACTTTTATTCGCATTTTGTTGGTAAACTTTACTTAAAATCCTTAAAATGAGTATGCCTTGCCCACACGCGGGTTCTAAAATGGTTTTATTCTCAATTATTGTAAAATCAATTACTGAAATAATTTTATCAATTGTTTCAATGTTATTGGTAAAAAATACTCCATTTTGCCTTTTTATTTCCAAGTTAATATTGGCTTCTCTTTGTTTTTGAGAATGTAAGAAAGATGAGAAGAAAGTTTGCTTTTCTTTAACCTTTTTGATGTCCATTTGAGTATGATTTTTTGATAAAGCAAAGGTACGAAATGATATTTATCTCCTGAATTTTTAATAAATATCGCCCACCACAATCACATTTTCCGCAATGTGTTCTGGGCGCAAATGCAGATGAAGGAAGGCAATAAAAAACAAATTGATAATATTTTGGTGGTGAGGGTCGCAATGAAATTGTGAAGGAGTGAATCATAAACTCGCACTTTGAACTAAGTAAAAACGCCATTACAAATATTGCAAGGGCGTTTTTTATTTTGTTCTAAAGTAGTTTCATAATATCTTCGTATGCTTTACTTGAACTTGGTCTGTTGGCATCTGGGTCCACGATTTTCCCATTTTTATCTATTAAGAGGTATCTTGGAATACCATCTATTTGGAATTGATTTGTGATAAGTTTTTCTTGATTTTCCGTTGGATACCAATGATAACCATCTAATTCAAAGTTTTCTATACCTTCTTTCCATTTTTCTTCCTCATCACTTACTACAATATAAAGAAAAACAACAGGTTTGTCTTTGAGTTTTTCATGTAATTTTTTAGAGTGAGGGAATTGCGCTCTACACGGTCCACACCATGTTGCCCAGAAATCGACATATACGACTTTACCTTTGAATTCGCTGATAACCTCAGAGAATGATTTTTCTGTTCCATCAGCTTTTTTAGAGTTGATGAAAATAACCTTTGCATTTGGGTTTAAAGGGTTACTACTTATTTCGGAATAAGAACTCATGCTCACTAAACCAAAGCAGATAGCAACCAATGCAAGTGCCATTATTTTCAAATAATTTTTCTTCATATATTGAGAAAGTTTATCCAGTTAAACGAGAAAAATGTATAAGTGTTAGTTAACAAAATAGAATAAGACAAACTATTATTTAGCGTTTGAAAATCAAGATTTTAGCTATTTATTTTAGAAAAATCCAAGACAAACTTAAAAAAAAAAATCCATTTACCAACAAAAAACTCAGATTACTTTCCACTTGCCAGCTTGCCTTCAGCCAATTTATTTGCTTCGGTGAATAAAAGCAGGGCTTTCTGCACAATAGCATCTTCCTGATTCCAAACAGAATAGGCGGCTTCAGCGTCCCATACTGTACGACCAATAAATGCTTTGATATGATTTTTAATATATTTTTTTGATTTTTCAAATCCTCTTTCGTTGTATTTGACGCTTTGTCTTTCGCACATTTTGATTACTTTCTTGAGCATTTCCTCATTGACCTGAAAATCTCTGACATAATTGCGAATCCCCATTCCCAATAATTTGGTTCTATTATCATTGGCATAATCTAAAGCAAATTCTCTAATTACTTCGTGTACCGTACCGATAGTTTGCATGGTCAAGAATTCGCTAAAGTGCGTGGTATCTATCGCTACAAAATAATCAGGCATAATCCCACCTCCCCCATAGACAATCCTTCCTTTGAGTGTTTTGTATTCTTGGCTGTGATTGATTTTGTTACTATCCGCATGGAACAAATCTCCATTGGTATAGCGTTTTTCTTCTGCCTCATAATATTCATCTCTATGCCCCATCTCATACGGCTTTTGGATAGAACGACCGCTTGGGGTATAATACCTTGATATAGTGATTCTTAATTCAGAGCCGTCTGACAAAGAAATGGGTTTTTGTACTAAGCCCTTGCCAAATGACCGTCTGCCTACGATGATAGCTCTGTCGTTGTCTTGCAAAGCTCCTGCAACGATTTCAGAAGCTGAGGCACTCTCCTCGTCTATCAATACCACCACAGCATCTTGTTCGAAAATTCCCTTATTCTTTGTTCTATATTTTTCATCGTATTTGTCCAACTTACCATCTGTGTAAACAATGAGCTTATCTCCCCCCACAATTTCATCTACAATATTCACTGCCCTATCCATATACCCCCCAGGATTATCGCGCAAGTCTATCATTACTTGCTTCATTCCTTGTTTTAATAGCTTTTCCATTGCTTCTTTGAACTCATCATAGACGTTAGCACCAAATCGCGAAAGTTTGATAAATCCAGTTTTATTATCTATCATATAAGCAACCTCTACGGTATGTTGGGGAATTTTTGCTCTAACCACATCAAAAGCCAAAGGTTTTATTTCCCCTTTTCTGACGACTGTTATTTTGACTTTAGAACCTTTTTTACCTCTCAATCTTTCAAAAACCCCACGACTACTGATGCCTATACCTGCTATATTTTCTTCATTGACTTTGACTATTTTATCACCAGAGTGTATGCCTGCTTTTTCTGAAGGACCACCTGCCAACACAGACTCTACATACAAAGTATCTCTAAAAATCTGAAAACTTACCCCAATCCCCTCAAAATCTCCTTCTAATTGAGTTCCAAAAAATTCCATATCTTTGGCAGTCGTATAAGAGGTATGAGGGTCTAATTTCTGAAGCATTTCTTGGATAGCATGGTCTGTAAGCACATTGATATTGGTGCTATCTACATATTCATTATTAATGTGGGTAAGCACTTCTCGCAGTTTGCTTACATTGGCATTGACATCTCCTTGGTAGCTTTTTTTATCACCAAACATTTTTGCCCCAACAAAAATGCCAGCACATATTGCAATAGCCAAGATAATCGGCAATCTAACATAGAAATTGTTTTCACTCATTTTGTAACTCAATTTGATATTATTCGATGTTTACAAAAGCATAAACGCT
>JALOMS010000453.1 GCA_025455345.1 Thermoflexibacter sp.
ACATAGAGCTGGCAAAACCTACGCAAGCGCGCTACATAAAGTACGAACACGTCTATGTAGCCTCTCCGAACTTGGCTATCAGCGACTTCCGCGTTTTTGGCAATGGCAAGGGCAAAGCACCGCAAACGCCTAAAAAACTTACCGCCAAACGCGATACGGACGAGCGCAATGCCTTTATTTCTTGGGAAAAAGTACCTAATGCTATTGGCTATAATATTCTTTGGGGCATAAGCAAAGACAAACTCTACCAAACCTATCAAATTTGGAATGACGAACCTAATACCTTAGAATTGAGGGCATTAACCGTAGGACAAAAATATTATTTTGCAATTGAGGCGTTTAATGAATACGGCGTTTCGGTAGTGAGTGAAGTAGTAGGGGCGAGGTAAGTAGGTGGCTGTTAGAAATTGTGCTATTTTTTGTTGGATAGAAGTAGCTCGTTACATACAATCAAAGGAATATTAAAAAAAGAAAGCCCAAAATAAAGATGAAGAAAGAGGGTTTTTATATCTTTGCGAAACAAAATGAGTTACTTATCAAAAGTATTAAAATCGTAATAACGATTATGAATAAAGAAGATTGTTATGAATTAGGGTATATTATTGTTATGAATTAGGGTATATTGCCAAGCCTGTGGGTTTGAATGGAGAACTTGCGGTATTATTAGATGTAGATATGGCTGATGATTACGAAGATTTGGAAAGTGTTTTGATAGAAATTAATGGAAGTTTGGTGCCTTACATCATTGAGGAAGTTAAATTTAAAGGAAATAAGATTTCTTTTGTTTTAGAAGATATTGATACTTTGGAAAAAGCTGAAAAGCTGAGAGGGAAAAAACTATTTCTGCCCTTAGAGGAATTGCCAGAATTAGGAGAAGGTGCTTTTTATCTTCACGAGTTGATAGGTTATGAGGTCAAAGATAAGCACAAAGGAACGATAGGGCAAGTCAAACTTATTTATAACTTACCTGCCCAAGACTTATTGGCAGTGGATTATAAAGGCATAGAAGTAATGATTCCTACCCATCAAGATATTATGCTAAGTGTTGAGCATGAGGAAAAGACTATTTGGGTGAATCTTCCCAAAGGTCTATTGGAAGTATATACCGAAGAATAATCCAAGCAAGGAAGGAGACCTATTTTTGGAAAAAGAAGGATAGGTCTCCTTTGTATCTAATTGGGATTAAGCAGGCATAGGGAATGTGTCTAATTCCTTAAGATTACTGTATAACTGCTCATCTGTAAAATAATGGTCTTGTAGTTTCCCCGCAAAATAGTCTTCATACGCCTGCAAGTCAAAATGTCCATGTCCACAAAGATTGAATAAAATTACTCTTTCTTTCCCTTCTTGCTTGGCTTCTTCGGCTTGGCGAAGTACGGAGGCAATGGCGTGAGTAGCTTCTGGAGCGGGAAGGATACCCTCTGCTTTGGCAAACATAACTCCTGCTTTGAAACATTCTAATTGTTGGATAGCCTCCGCATGAACCAAGTTGTCGCGCATGAGTTGGCTGACGATGGGGCTACCACCATGATAACGCAAACCACCTGCATGGAGGGCTGGTGGCATAAAGTTATGTCCCAAAGTAAACATAGGCATTAGGGGAGTCATTCCTATAGTATCGCCAAAATCGTAGCGAAACTCGCCTTTGGTGAGTTTGGGGCAAGAGGCAGGTTCTGAAGCCAAGAGTTTGACATTCTTCCCATGTACCAATTTTTGATGCAAAAATGGAAGAGAAATACCAGCAAAATTAGACCCTCCGCCAAAAGGAGCTATCACTACATCGGGAAAGTCCCCAGCCATTTCCATTTGTTTTATCGATTCTAAACCGACAATGGTTTGATGCATAAGTACGTGATTCAGCACACTGCCCAAAGAGTAGTTGGTATCTTCTCGCATGACAGCACGCTCTACCGCTTCTGAAATCGCAATACCCAAACTACCATTGGATTGAGGGTCTGCCGCTAATATTTTCTTTCCTGCTTCTGTCCTGTTACTTGGAGAGGCTATGACCTCTGCACCCCATGTATTCATCATCGTTTTGCGATATGGCTTTTGGATATAACTGATTTTTACCATATAAACTTCGAGTTCTAAGCCAAAAAGACCACAAGCATAGCTCAATGCACTTCCCCACTGCCCCGCACCTGTTTCGGTAGTCAAGCGTTTGATACCCGCTTTCTTGTTATAATAAGCCTGTGGTATTGCCGTATTGGGCTTATGCGAACCGCTTGGGCTTGTTCCTTCATATTTGTAATAGATTTTTACAGGCGCGTCTAACATTTTTTCAAAGTCATAAGCACGAAACATGGGTGTTGGTCGCCATTTCTTATAAATATCTAAGACCTCATCAGGAATATCTATCCACCGTTCTTTACTCACCTCTTGGAGAATCAAATCCATGGGAAATAGAGGAGCCAAATCCCCTGGTCCCACAGGTTGCTTCGTTGCGGGGTGTAAGGGCGGTAAAAGAGCGGTAGGCATATCTGCCTGAATATTATACCATTGGCGAGGTAGCTCATTCTCAGGGAGAATAATTTTACGTAACTTAGTCATATTTACTTAATTTTTAATGAATTATAAGATTTGTATGAATGTGGATACAGATAAGATTTAAACTTAGTTAAATAAAAAAAATAAAGCAAGAATATTAGGCTAAAATGGATTTATTCTATATTTTAGAGAAAAAAACGTATCCAATGAAAAAAAATAAGAAGAAAATAGAAGAAAAAGAAAAACCAAAAGTTCATCCTGAATTAGAAGGTTTTGATGTAAAAATCAACTCTTTTGGCGAAATTATTAGTACACATAGTATTGAGAAAATCAATGAGTTCCTCAATAAAAATGTAGCAGATAAAAAACTAAAAGATAGAGATGGATTCAAACAAGAGGAAGAAGAGGTTGAATAATAAGTAAGTAAAGTCCAAATGAAAAAGAAATTAATAGTAATCATTTTATTTGCGCTCGCTTCCTATTTTGTTTGGGCATATACGGGTAGATATGCAAAGGATAATGAACCCACCGTAGATTTGAAATTAGGAGAAATCAGCGCAGTAGGGATAGACTCTGCCAAAGGTAACATAGTTGGTATTCAGCCATATATGGTGGAAAATGACTATGCAAATGCAAATAACTTCTTCCAAAAGTTAGATGCCTATTTTGCGAAAGCACAAGCGCAAGGATTTTTTACAAACAAAACCGTAGTGGTATTACCTGAATATATTGGTACGTGGTTGGTCGTAGCCAATGAAAAAAATAGCATATACTCTGCGCCAACTATTGCAGAAGGCATGACTACCTTAGTATTGGCTAATTTATTTTCCTTTATTCCCAATTATTGGAATGCGCCTGAAGTGAGTGATAAGTTAAAATATGCTATTTTTAAGATGAAAGCAAAACAGATGGCAAATATTTATCATACTACTTTTTTTGATTTGGCAAACAAGTATAAAGTTGATATAGTGGCTGGTTCTATCGTACTTCCCTATCCACAAATCACTGATAATCAAATAACAGTTAGTGGTGATAGTTTGTACAATATTTCTATTGTTTATCATAAAGAGCGCAAGAAACCACCTCAAATTGTGAGAAAAGTATATCCTATCATGGAAGAATTGTCTTTTACTCATGCTTGCGATGTTTCAGAAATTCCTGTATTTGATTTATCTATTGGCAAGACGGGTGTGTTAATTTGTGCGGATTCTTGGCATCCTACTGCTTACGAAATACTGAAAAAACAAGGCGTAAATGTCATTTTAGTGCCTTCTTATAGCTCTCCCGCAGGTATTTGGACTACCCAATGGAGTGGTTATAATGGAACAGAACCCCCTCAAGATGTTGATTTGGAAGATATAAAAAAAATCACAGAAGGAGAGGCGTGGCTCAAGTATGCCTTAGCAGGGCGCATCAAAGCTACTGATGCTCAGTATGGTTTTAATGTATTTCTTAGAGGCAAATTCTGGGATTTGGGTGCTGACGGATACGCTCTCATTGTTAGAAAAGGAGAGCTAACCAAAGGCAAACCAACAGAAGGAGCAAGCATTATTTGCCTTTGGTTATAATCACTCCCTTCATTAGTATTACTCTTCTATCCAGCTTATTTTATCTGCCACAGCACTCCTCTCTCCGTCAGGAATAGGCTGAGCAATTTTCCCTATGTAAAAGAAACCTAATAACTTATCTTTTTCACCTAATCCAAAAAACTCTTTGGCTTCTTCCATGTAAGTCATTCCTCCACTACTCCAATAAGCCCCAAGACCGTATGCAGTAGCTGTCAAATACATATTTTGCACGGCGCAGGCTACCGCTTCTACTTCTTCAATCTCAGGAATTTTCTCTGATTTCTGCCTTTGCATCGCTATGGCAATAATATGAGATGCGCTCAAAGGGTCTTTTTGCATTTTTTCGTATTTTTCTTTATTAAATTTTTCAGGAGAGGTCAGTTCTAAGTACAATTTGGACTGTAATTCGGCAAATTTTTGTATGCCATTTCCTGTAAAGACAAAGAAACGCCAAGGTTCTGTTTTGCCATGAGTAGGAGCCCAATTGGCATTTTCTAATATCTGCTCGATAATAGCTTTATCTATTTGTTCTCCTGAATATTGACGAGGAAAAACAGAACGACGATGACGCATGAGGTGATTGATTTCTTCGATGTTGTAAGGAGTTTTCATTTTTTAAAAAAATTGTAAATCATTGATTATTAGTAAAAACTAATTATCTGACGCGAATAGTGCGACATCTCGCAAAGTGTCGGATAATTTTGTACAATTACTTAAGTAAGTGTGCATTTTTATTGTAAAATACGCTTTAGCGTGTTTAGTTCATTATCAAACACTTGCACACCCTGAAGGGTATGCTACAGTATCGATTTAATTTGCACGGTTACTTATGATAAAGTTTTGCTGTTTTGCTCACTTAAAAACCTATATTCAAACCCACTGTAAACCATCTTGTTTGGGGAACTGTATATAGTTCTATGCCCTGTACTGAAGGATAGTTGCCACCAGCATTGCTTTCAGGGTCAAGCCCCTTATATTTGGTAAAAGTGAGTAGGTTTTGAGCAGAAACATATACTTTTAATTGTTTTAACTTTGCTTTGTCAAGGATTGTTTTAGGAAAATTATATCCTAATACGGTCTAATTGTGATAAACTTAGGTTTGCATTGCGAGTTCCCCCATGTTCCTGTTGGTATCTACTCCAGTTGAGTTGCTTATTTCCTTGTGTAAATTGCACAAAGACAAGTAGTTCCAATCCATTCCACTGTACTATATTGGTGAAACCTCCATAAAAAGTTGGAAGAGCATTCCCCATGATAAATCTATCAGTCAGAGGATTAAAAGTATTTCCTCTACTTTCCAAAAGAATGTTACCGTTTTCGGCACTTACTCCTCTTTGTTGGTGTAGCCAAAAAGAATACATTGGGAAACCCTCTTCAAATCTAACTACTTCATTATCAAATGTATTATATGGATTTGGTAGGGAAGTAATTAGATTCTGATTAGTAGCAAAATTAAAATTCAAATCCCAAGTTAAATCCTTCTTATTCAATATTTTTGCTTCTAAATTTACTTCAATACCTTTATTTTCTACTTGACCAGCATTTTGGATTTGGGTGCTGAATCCCGTAGAACGCGGAATAGCTACAGGAACTAATACATCTTTAGTTTGTTTTTGATAATAGTCTATACTTAAATGGATTTTTTCCTTCACCAACCCAATATCTATGCCTACGTCCAACTGAGCCGTTGTTTCCCATTTGAGATTAGGATTCGCTAACTGAACAGGTTCTATCCCTAACCTATCTGCATAATTCGCCCCACTATTCCATAAGCCCTGTGCCACATAATTACTTAAAAGAATCGAATTGGGGTGATTAGAAAAATAAGTAAAATTTTGATTCCCGACTAATCCATAACTTGCTCTGATTTTCATAGATGAAATGGATTTGACGTTTTGGAGGAATTTCTCCTCTTTGATGTTCCATGCTAAACCTACCGCAGGAAATACTCCCCAACGGTTATTCACTCCAAAACGCGAAGAACCATCTGCCCTTGCTGTTAGATTTGCCATGTATTTGCCTCTATATGTATAATTTAGGCGACCAAACCAAGAGATGAGTCCCCATGATGTATTCCCTGCGTTTGAACTTTTAATCAATGCAGATGACACATTAGTAAAATTATTTGTAGGGAAATTCTGCCCCTCGGCGATAGTGCGTTGGAGTTTGTTTTCTTGGAGCGCAGAGCCAATTACTGCATTTATCTGATGTTTGCCTACTGATTTTTCATAGTGCAAGGTATTCTCCATAAGAATCTGATTTTCAGAAGTATTTGCTGACACTCCTTTTCCTTGCAAAAAGTTAGTTGCAGTGCTGTAATAAACATTCTCCTGATAATTTTGATGGCTCAGACCCCAATTAGTCCTAAAAAATAGATTTTCTGTGAAATACGCACTAACAAAAGCATTGCTAAGGAAGCGATTAGTAACAAGCGTATTTGCTTGTTCGTTCATCGCTACCAAAGGATTGATGTATTGCCCTGACTTAGTATAAATTCCTCTTATATTATCAAATCCTGAAGAATTAGGCAAAAAATTAGAAGCAGAGCCAATCACTCCATTGAATACATCTGTATCGTTTTGAAGTCTATTTTGCATAGTTCTGGCATAAAGAATATTGATGCCAGCCTTAATGCGTTTATTCCAATCAAAATCCAAATTTAAGCGAAGGGTTTTCCTATCAAAATCTGCAGGTTTAATAATCCCTTGTTGATTCCAATTATTAAAAGAAAACAAGTATCTAACTGTACTATCTCCACCTGAAACGGAAAAATCTATATTCCGTACAGGAGCAGATTTGAAAATGCTGTTGGGGAAATCATTACTTGCATTGGTTTGATTGGGATTTGGATAGGGTCTGGGAAGATTATTATTTTGAGCAGATTCATTCATTAGTGTTTGAAAATCAAATGCTTGTGTAAGTTCAGGTCTTTTGTTAGTATTTTGTACACCATACCACATTCCTATGCGAACTTGAGGCTTAGTCAAAGAGCCTCTTTTGGTCTGAATCAAAACAACTCCATTGGCGGCTCTGGAACCGTAGATTGCCGTAGCACTCGCATCTTTAAGCACCTCAATGCGCTCTATGTCCATTGGATTGAGGTCTGATAGTGGATTGGACATCTGCCCGCCTACATCTTGGCTACTCAAATCCACAGGTAAAATAGGCACTCCATCAACTACATACAGGGGGGAGCTACTTGTTACTATCGAACTTACTCCTCTTACCCAAACTGTATTTCCCGAGCTGGGCGTACCAGAATGACTATTGACTAAGACCCCAGCACTTCTGCCTTGTAACATCAAATCAGGACTTAGCAAGGGCAAGGCTTGCAAAGAAGATGTTTGAATGTCAGTAATTGCACTTGCCAAATAGCGTTTGTCTTGGATGCTGTATCCAATAGGTATGGGTTCTAAAATAGCCCCTATGTCAGGCATAAGTTCTACATTCACAGTGCCTTTACTTCCTAATTTAATGGTTTGGCTTTCATAACCCTCTAAGCTAAATATCAACTCTTTATCAGTCCGACGATTGATAGTAATTCTATATATTCCTTTGGCATTGGTGGTTGAGCTTTTGTCTGTGCCTTTGACTGTAATCGTTACTCCTTCTAAAGGGGTTTCATCTTTTGCAGAAACTACCTTGCCACTAATCGTGCGATTTTGACCTAATACAGAAATGTAAGTAGCTGGCAAACAAATAAATACAAAAAAGCAAAAAATAAATAATGATGTTATTTTTTTCATACAAACGCATTTTGGGTTCTGAAAGATTGCAATTTAGTAGTAAGGCACTTCTTAAACAAATTTTAGAGTTTTTCTCCATAGTTGATGTCCATAAAAATCACCCAAGCTTTTCTAAATCTGTTAGAGTAGTGATTTGTATCAATAAAGGATTTTTATTGTCTAATTTTCAGAGAATATATAAAACAATAAACCAAACTTTTGCTCGATTACTTAGAC
>JALOMS010000454.1 GCA_025455345.1 Thermoflexibacter sp.
AACAGTTTTGGCATTGCTGTTTTAGTCAGTCTGTGCATTTTAAAGAAAGATGTGAGGAATGGGGAAAAGGTTGCTTGGGGGAGAATAGTTTTGTACGAACTAAATATATCATTTATCATAGAAGCAAAATCAGAAAGTTTGCTGTTAATTTGAGTGCTTTTATTAAATTTACGACAAAAATTTTTATCCTGTTTGATTAATGACCTATGTTTTATAAGAAAAATTCTATTTTGTTTGTATTGATATGTTGTTTATTTTCAGTCTCTTGTAGAGAAGGACAGCCTACTGCGGTTTTAGAAGTATATATTTTGGATGCTTTAGGCAATCGGGTTACCAATGCTAATGTAAATATTTATAAGTTTAAAGAAGATTGGGAAAAGGAACAGAATGAAATTAAGCCATCAGAAATAACTACTGAAACTGGACTCATCCGTTTTGTCAATTTGGAAGAAGGGACTTATTATATAGATGTAAAAAAGGGTAGCACAAATAATTGGGAAGGAAAAATAGAAACAAGCGTCCAATCTATAGGAGCTTTTTATGTTAATACAGAGTTCATTATTGTCAAAGAAAGTAGGGCTGGAGATGTTGCACAAGCAAATGGTAGAAAATGGAAGGCTTCCACCTTGAGGCAGTTTGGAAGAACTTCTAATATACAAGATTTAGATGCTTCTTTTAGATGTACCTATGATAATATATTAATATTTTACAAAGGAGGGAGATTTGAAATAGTAGGGAGCGGTCTTAAATGCAACACAAGCGAAATGTTGATAGTAGAAAGGGGAACTTGGAAGTTTAATGATACAGGGACGGCTATTAATCTCAAAAGTGATATAAGAGAAGTCAATTGGGGAGTATTGGAATCCTCTCCTACACGTCTTTTCTTCCAAGAAACCTTGCTAAGTCCTATTTTTGGTAGTTTTAATATTGATATTACTTATCTTATTTCCAATGAATAATTTGTTTTATTCTTCTTTAATTTTTATTAGAAATAAAAAAAACAAGTATGCTAATAATAACAATACCCCATGCACTAAGATAAACGCAAGGCTATTGGTTTGTAGAAAAGTATTAGTAATATCTTGAATAATAGAAACTTGCTTACTTTTATTAAAAATATCCCAACTATTCCACCTCAAGACCCTACCCAAATAAATGCCTACACCTGTCAAGAAAATGCAGATGAGTATAATGCAAGCAGTCAGGATTTTATGAAAATATTTGCGAAGTAGTTTTTGGATTAAATAAAGAGATAATAATCCACATAATAGTCCTGAAAATGCAAAGCTGAATATCATAATTACATCATACCAATACGGAAAGGTCTTTACCATGAATACTTTGAGGTGTACTAAATCTGTAATGATGTAAGGAGCATTAGGGAAAAATAAAAGCCAAATCGTAAAACCAAAAGTAAAAACAAAAAAAGATAGTTTATTATTTTTGTGTAATAGATATAAAACAAAAGCAACTATCAATGGAATCCAAGCTAAAAATAAATTCCATTCGAATGCCTTGTGAAAAGTACTGCCAACCTTTAACATTCGTACTTCCAAAAGTATGACAGCAAAAAGAGATAGTAAAACAAGTAAACCCAGTAATTGGATGATGTGGTTTATTCTCATGCTTTTATTTAATCTATGTGGAAATATTCGTCCATCATAGCCCACCATTCACCCTCTTTGCGATTAGGGAGAGGTTCTTGGCAGGGAGCTGTCAGTTTCCACCAAGATTGGGTAATAGGGTCTGCAGCTATGGCAGCCATATCTGCTTCATAATCAGTACCTATATACTCATAATAACTAAACAAGAAGCCATCTCTGTAAAAGATAGAATAATTGCGAATATTTGATTGTTTGATTCTATCCAATACGCCTTGCCATACCGCTTCATGCAGTTTTTTATACTCTTCTAATTTATCATCTTTGAGTTTGATGACTTGCCCATAACGTTTCATTTTTTATTCTATTTAATGTAAAGAAGATAAGCTAAATAATTACTTATTTGAAAATAAAACATAAAAACATCTCTTTTTCTTTAGAGCAAAATTAATGGTTTTATAAAAATTATGAACTGTTTGGAGCAAACTTATTTACTTAAGCAGTCCAATTCCTATCAGTATTTTTTATCAATCTAAGTACTTAAAATCTAATTTTAAAGATTTATAAAAAAAGTGATTCAAAAATTTGCTTTTAAACTACATTTGTAGTAGGTTTGTACTACAAATGTAGTTAGTGGCACATAAGCCACTTTTTTTGAAACAGCATCTACTACGTTTGTAGTTTATATAAAAACTTAATTACTTTACACAAAAAACTAAAAACATGAAATTAGACGATTTGCAACTTGCAGTAATGAAAGCCCTTTGGAAGTTAGGAAAGGCATCCGTTACACAGGTGCGCGACGAACTTCAAAAAGACAGTCGCGATTTGGCTATTACGACCATAGGAACGGTACTTTCGCGATTAGAGAAAAAAGGAGCAGTGGCTCACGAAAGTGAGGGAAAGCAGTATATTTATAAACCTTTGATTACAGAGTCCGAAACTCGTAAGTCTATGTTAGGAACGCTTTTAGAACAGTTTTTCGGTGGTAGCCCCAAAGCTCTTGTCAATCACTTAGTTAGTGAAGGAGAATTTGACAAAAAGGAGATAGATTTACTAAAAAAGCTATTGGACGAGGAGCAGTAAGTAATTGATTATCATTTTATTAAAATATATAAAACTTAAACTCTATATCTTATGGAAGTATTATTCATTATTCTTGCGTGCTGGTTACTGACTTATTTCTTACACAGCACCGCATTTTATGGTTTGGCAAAGCTAATTGCCCTTACACCTACTTTTGCTCATAATCGCGCCAAAGAAATCCTTTGGAAGGTAGCAATTTGTGGTGGCTTATTTACTGCAAGTGTACAAGTCTTTACAGGGACAGGTATATTTACAAGTTCTTTTATCAACAATATTAACCAAGTTCCAAAGGAATCCCAACCTCAAACGAAAGTTCTTATTAATCCAATATTAGATGAAAATAATACCTCAAAGGTAGCCGAAAGTCCAATCTTAGGTGTACAAACAAATATCAATCAAATTAATGACAGTGAAGTCTTAGCAGGATTAAGCAAAACAAGCATTAAAGGCAACTTAACTGATAGCATCAGCTACCTTTCTTCTAATAATCGTTTGTTTATCATTGGCGTATCTATTTGGGGGTTAATAGCTACCATATCATTTGTAAGATTATTAAGACAAAAACACTTATTTTTTAGGTCTATTTTGCCTCGTCATAAGGTTATTGATGAAGACTTGCTTTATACTCTTTTCAAATTATGTAGTTGGGGCGGTATAGAGCAGAAGATTGTATTGACTTTTTCAAAAAATCTTTTTAGTCCTTTGGCTATAGGGCGAGGTGAGATTTGCTTGCCTGCGCGTAGCTTTACAGAACTATCTCCCGAACAACAAAAAAGCATGCTCGCTCACGAGTTGGCTCATATCGTACGCAAAGACTTTGCATGGTTGAAACTTTTCAACTTTTTAGAAACTGTCTTTTTTTTCCAACCTTTAAACCGCCTTATGAGAGTGGAGTTGCAAGAAGTAACAGAGCAACGTTGTGATGAATGGGCAATTCGCAGCACAGGTGCTTCCAAGCCACTTGCAGATTGTTTAGTGAAAGTAGCTGAATGGCTGACAGAACCAACTGCTATACGTTTTGCTTCAGGAATGGCACTGCATCAATCCTCTTTGCGTCAGCGCATAAAAAATATCTTAAAAAATCAATACTTTACCCAACAAAAACTTAATCGTATGAAAGTCATCATTTTATTAGCTATATTACTACTATCAATTACTTTTATCTTGCCAGGTAAGACTTGGTTATCGGTAAGTTTTGCTCATGATAGCAAACTGGCGAATTTATATAATCACCATGAAATCAGCATTGGAGAGCAAGGAACACCAACTGTTGCTGAATTAGAAGATATCGATGCTGTATCAGAGATGGAAAATATAGAACTCCCAACATCTCCAGAATCTATAGAAGTCCCAATAATAGTATCTTCCTTGCATGAGGAAGAGATGATGCGTGTTGGCGATACACTCCGCTTTGGAAAAGATTTTATGCTTATTACTAAAGGCAATGGAAATTTTGAAATCTATAAAGATGGAAAATACATAGTACGAGAAGATTACGAAAAATATAAAGAGGATTTTATAGTAAAAAACGATAATAGCATAGAAATATTGTCAAAAAGTGGTATTAGAGTAAGTACAGGCAATGATGATTATACTCCTATGTTTCCCAAATGGAATTTGGATATGGGCGAATCCTTGCCTGCGCTTGCGCCTACGCCTCGTTGGAATGGTGGCTTTTCTGGTGGTTTTTCAAGGAATTGGGGGGCTTTTGGCTTTTCTGATGACGATTATACCTATAGCTGGACTGAAGATGGAGAGGATATCGAGGCAGAGTTTGACAAAGAGGATAACCTAATTAGTCTAAGAATCAACGATAAGGAAATAGAAAAAGCAGATTTCCCTAAATATCAAAAAAGCATTGATAAGGCAAAAGAAAGCATCAAAAAAAAT
>JALOMS010000455.1 GCA_025455345.1 Thermoflexibacter sp.
ACTCGTTAAAATCCTTGTACCCTTCATAAATCTTTGCCCTGTCCATGACTGCGGAATGTGCCTGTTTGATTGTTTCTACTGCCGCTTTTCCTGCTTTGTCATTGTCTAAGAAAAGGCTAACTACTTCATATTCTCTTAACTTGGACAATGCCTGTTCTACGTGAGTAAGTGAGTTTAATATAATGGTGTCGCTCTGCGGTTTGGAAGTTTTGAAATATACCAGAGAGGATAAAAAGTCAATGAAACCCTCAAATATATTTACCACCTTTTTGTTTTGAGCTGTGCCTTGTATGGTCGTGATTGACTTTGGAGAGAGGCAATTTTTAGTATAGGCATTTCGTAACTCGTACCCCCCTAAATCGTTGGGAAAAGCAACGGAAAAATAGTTTTTCCCTGCAATGGAATAATAGACTTCCTTACAATACTTGCTGGCAATAGGATAAACTTTTCTGCCTTCCAAGTAGCTTACTAAGGCTTGGTTTTGCAAGGACTGTATTTTTAAAATAGTGGGCTTGCTCTCATTGCTCTCCAGCCGAGATTGACCGCTAAAAGAAAAAGACGTAGCGGAGTGCCGCCCATTTGAATCTTGGAACTGCAAAAGCAAGTGTATTGCTTCTTTGAAGGGGCAATGGTGCAACTTCATTACCAATCTGATAATATCGCCTTTGTCATCTCCAAAGTCATTGAATACGTTTTTTTCAGGGTTTACTGCAAAACTTGCTGTTTTCTCATTCCTGAAAGGAGAATAGTAAAACCACTCTTTTGAGGTTTGGCTTTGTGGGGTATGTCCCAAACTTGCCAAATAATCTATGATTTGAACTTGCTTTGCTTTGACTATTGTATGTTCCATATTTTTTTCTTTTAGCGGTGATTGTTTTTGTACTTTCCTAAGAATTTTCAAACTTTTTTGATTTTTTTTTGCCATGTAACTCCTTTCAACCTTTCACCTTTCAACCTTTTAACAGTTTTTTAACAATTTCTATAACTTTTATTAACAAAAAAGTTGAAAGGTTGAAACTTCATTTTTTCCTTTCAACTACCCTAACTTTTATTTATTAACCCTTTATAACTTATTGATAATCATTGGTATAATTATAAAGGTTGAAAGGAGTTGAAAGATGTTTAAGATACTTTTGCAGTTTTAAGGTCTTTTTTTGTAATTTGCTCATAATCAGTATTTTATGAAAAATTTTTACATTTTTATAACAACATACAGACAAATTCACTTAAATACATAATAATCAATGAGTTATAATTTTAATATTTCACATTTTTTTCATTTTTTTTTGCACTTTTCTTAGAAGGGTGTAATATCTAAATAAGTAGTGCCGCCCTGTAATTCATACTTTACAGTGCTGTCGTTTCCATTCATTTTCTCAATGACTGATACCAAAAAATCACGTTCAATATTTGGTGAAAACTTGTGATTATATTCGTTCACCAAGTTGTTAATGAGGTGTTTTTGTGGGGAAAGACTGCTTAGAAATGCTTTGACTAATTCCGTACTTTTTTCGTCTATTTCAGTGGTTTCTACTTGCATTTTTTTGTTTATCAGCACGTAATAACCGTAATCCGTATCGCCTTTTATTTTCTTTGACTTTCGCTCAAAACCAAGTGCGGTGAGTGCTTTTCCAACCACTGATTCATGTATTTTTCGTTTGATTTCAGTTTCAATGTAGAGGCTTACATCTGTGGCAGTAAAAAACTCATGGTGGTTTTGCTCATCTCCAATGGTGAAGTATCTTTTTACAAAGTTCATAGCGGCTGTATCTATGATAAACCTGCGATTGATTTCCTCGTTTTCTTTTTCCTCTGCTTTGGTAAGTTCGCATAAAAAGCCTTGTTTATACAATGCCAATGCTTGACTATACAAATCATTGATATTCATTTCTTTGCTATATGCAAAATCTATTTTCTTAATCACAAAGCAAAGCCAACGTACGCTTCCTGTATGGTCGATAAGAAATTGGCTCTCATTGGTAGTTCCAAAAAATGATGCATTGCGCTTGCAGTCTTTGGGCTTGCGGTCGTAGGGGTGTCTGGCGTACACACTTGCTTTGGCAAAGAAGTTTTTGAGTGTACCAATTTCCTGTTTAGAGAGGGTTGCTAATTCATCATAGTTGCAAATGAAGCATTGAGAGAGGGAAATTAAATCATCTTTGGAGAGTGGATTAAGGTTTTCTACATAATATTTTTGCCCTAAATATTTGGGTTGTTCTGCAAAGTATTCGGGCAAAAACCAACGTATCAAACTCGTTTTACCGTCATTCTGATTACCTGAAATCACAAGGCATTGTTTGTTAAAATAGCCTTTTACCAACACTTGTTTTATCATTCTAACAAACTGCTTGGTGAGGTGTCTGATGAATCTTTCTTTTTCGCTTTCTGATTCAAAAGTGAGGTAAGAAGCAAGTTTTTCAAAGTAATCAGTTTGCCCATTCCAAGAAGGTAAGGAATCAAAATAACGTTTGAATGGGTTAAAATGTGGCGCAATGGTTCTGCTTTGTACCAATGCGTTCAAATCTGTAAGGCTAATCTTGTACCCTAATCTTTTGAAAGTGATATATAATTCTGATTCATCAAAACTTTCAAATTCTCTAAAATCGCTTTCTAAAAACTCATTTTCCTCATTTTCTACCATGAATTTTTCTCTAAACTCGGTAGTGAGGCGAATTTCATTGTAACGAAAATCGTAGTGTTCTTGTAGATAATCTATGACCCTGCTAAATTCATTTTTGTTAGTAGGTTGCTCTTTTTGCTTTTTCCAAGAACTTTTACCCTGCTTGTCTTGTGAATCTCTTTGATGTTTTTGATTTTTTTTAACATCAATAATTGTAATTTCCGTGCTATCTTTCATATCTTTGCAATCGTTATATTATTGATTATAAAATATTTAGTATGCCTTTCTTGTGGAAACCTCTGATAACTTGGACTATCAGAGGTTTTTTTTATTCCTCATTTTTGGGCTTGTTTACTATGTGTTTGGTTGCTTCAATAATGCTCTCGGTGCTATGCCTTGTGTAATGATTTAGTGTCATTGCCGTTGTCTTATGTCCTAACATCTTGCTTACAAACTCCACAGGAATCTCATTCACGTTGAGCATGAGATGACTAAAGGTTTTGCGCCCTATGTGAGATTTGAGGTTGATTTCTATCCCTACAAAATGAGCGATTTCTTTGATAAGCAAATTGAGTTTGTCATTGCGGAGTTTGGGGACCTTGTAATCATACTTTTTGAAAAGTTCCTCTGCTTCTGGAAGCAAGAGAAGGACAAACTCTGTTTTGGTTTTTTTCCGTTTTTTCTTTATTGTTTTTTCGCCTTTTACCATGATTACATCTTTGGCATAGTCAAAATTGAAAAGGTCTGCATAGCTCATGCCTGTATAGCACATAAGCAAGAAAAAATCCCTTGCTTTGTTTAATCTTTCGTTCGCAAAGTTTACAGCTTTCCATTTTTCAAGTTCTTCCGTTGTTAAATGCACAATGATTTCTGGCTTTTTACCTTTGATAGTGAATGTAGTATTGTTAGTGGGATTACGGTCTATCAATTCAAGACTATACGCATAATCTATTGATTTTCGCAAAAGGCTTGTTAGCCTTTGGGTAGTGCTGGCGTTTCTGGTCTTGTTTAGTTCTTGCTCTACACGAACTAAAAAATTGGTATTTGCTTCGGTAATTAGTCGTTTACTCTCTCCTAATGCCTCTAATACTTTTTGCATGGCATTGTAAGCATATTTGTATTTGTCAAAACTCTCCTTTTCCAATTCGCCTTTGTCAAACTCTGGTTGCTTGCGGTCTTTGATGTACTTTGCAAAGACTTCTAAGACGGTGAAGGTCTTTTCTTGCTTTTTGTATAGGGATACAATGGTTTTAGGGTTACAAGGCTTTTGGCTAAGGCGTAAATAGCTAATGATTTGGTTTATATCATTGGCGATTTGAAGCCTCAATGCCTCTTTGGTTGCGTCTTTGAGGGTTTTGGTTTTGTCGTTCCATTCGCTTTTTTTATTGATTTTAATGCCTGTTTGGAATCGCTCCTCAATATTATCTTGGTTTAGCTCACAAACAACAAAATACCCTTTTCTGGCTGGTCTTAGCCAAAAACTGACTTTGGGTATGGTTTGAAACTCTGGTATATTCATTTGAGTTATGAATTATAATTTTTATATTGATAAATTCAATAGAGATTTTCTCTACTTTCAAATTTTTCTCCTTTTACTTCTTAAAAAAACTCTCTGAAAAAATATTCTCTCCAAAGAGATTTTACTTGCTGTTGCTAATAGTCTTAAATTTTACCCTTATAAAACTATCCATGATTTTTTTACATCTCAAACCCTAACTCTTTTAGCACTGGATAGAGTTTGAGGTACGTTGCTCTGGTTAGCCTTCTTTCGGATTTTATGATTTTTTCCAAGAAAGAAGGAATGATTCCTGCCCTTGTTGCTATGCCTTTTAGATTGAGAATATCACGCCTTGCATACACAAAACCTATGATTTTCTCCTGCTCTTTAAATGCGTAGTCTTCAAATTTTACTTTCATTTTGGTATCATTTAAAATTTTTC
>JALOMS010000456.1 GCA_025455345.1 Thermoflexibacter sp.
AAAAACGCCTTTGGCTTTTAGCTAAAGGCGTTTTTGTTTTCAAATGCTTCAGAAGCGATTATTCTGATACTACATTAAAAGAAATTTCTTTCTTTACCTCTTTATGCAAATCCAATAAGGCTGTGTATTGCCCCAAGTTTTTGACTTCTGACTTAAAAGAAATTCTCTTTCTGTCCACCTCAAATCCTTTTTCTTTCAATGCGTCAGAAATTTGCAAAGTAGTAATTGCGCCAAATATTTTGCCTGATTCGCCTGCTTTGGTGAAGATAGTAAGCACTGTATCACCAATATCGCCTGCTAATGCTTGTGCGTCTAACTTTACTTTCTCAGCCTTGTGAGCGGCTTGTTTGATATTTTCTGCTATGACTTTTCTCGCAGATTCTGTTGCTATGATAGCTAAACCTCTTGGAATGAGAAAATTTCTTCCATAGCCATCTCTCACTTTAACAACGTCATTCTTATAGCCAAGACCTGCGATGTCTTCTTTCAATATAATTTCCATGTTTTTGTAATGTCTTGATGTTGGGAAAAATTACTTCAAGTTGTCTGCTACATAAGGCAATAAAGCTAAGTGTCTTGCTTTTTTTACAGCTTGAGATACTTTGCGTTGATATTTTGCGCTTGTTCCAGTGAGTCTGCGAGGTAAAATTTTGCCTTGTTCGTTGATAAACTTCAATAAGAAGTTCGCATCTTTGTAGTCAATGTACTTAATTCCATTTTTTCTAAAACGGCAGTACTTTTTTCTTTGTTCTATTCTGTTTACAGATTCGTTAATGAGTGTCATAATTTTAGCCCTCCCCAGATTCGTCTTTTTTGGATTTTGGATTAGTTGCAGAGTCTTTACCTTTGTTAAACTCTCCTCTTCTTCTTCTTTCGTTGTACTCTAAGGCATATTTGTCCAATGCCGTAGTCAAGAAGCGCATTACTCGCTCATCACGTCTAAACTCTATTTCGAGTGCTTTGACCGAGTCTTTGTTCCCACGAAACTCCATGAGTGCGTAAAAACCTGTATTTTTGTGCTGTATAGAGTATGCTAATTTTTTTAGCCCCCACTCTTCCGTATGATATACATCGGCTCCTTGATGAGTCAGCACATCTTTGAACTTTTGTACTGTATCCTTTGCCTCTTTTTCAGACAAAACGGGATTAATAATGAATACAGTTTCGTAATGATATCCTGTCATGATTTTGTTAAAAAATTACTTTTTTTAAATTTTGAGGCGCAAAGTTAGGAAGTTTTTGAGAAAGAACAAATATTTGGGCAGGATTTTCAGACCGAAACTTTTGTATTAGCCCATTTTCTTTTTAAAAATATCAATAATTTCCTTGAGATAGCTATTTTCTTGTTTGAGGTGATTGATTTCCTGTTCATAAAAGGTGCGTTCGTAGTCTTGCAATTCTCTTTTAGAAGACTCATGAGATGCTTTTGAGCCAAAAATAGCTTTGTCATCAAAATTGATGATTTCTGAAACACTTACCTCAAGAATTTCTGAAATTTGTTGCATTCTTGAGTAAGAAATATCTGTTTCGTCTCGCTCTATTTTTCCATAACCGTTAGCAGACATACTTAGCTTTTCTGCCATATACTCTTGCGTATAATTACGCAACTCTCTTAGCTTTTTTATTTTCATTCCTATGGTCAGCATACTCATAAAGGTAGATTGTTAGTTAATGATAGTTTTGAGATAAAAGGTTATTGACTAATTTTGATATTTAGGGAGATATATTTTAAATATAATTTGCTATGACTAATTGATGTTTTGCTATTACTAATTAGTCTTTTGCTATGACTAATTGATGTTTTGCTATTACTAATTAGTGCAAAGTTAAAAATCAGATATTAAATAATTAAAATTGAGGCGCAAAATAGTAATTTTGCGATATTTCCAAGTAAAATTTATTTAATATAAAAATTTGTTTTTCAACAAGTTGTAAATAACCAACTTAAAGTTTGGTAAAGTAAATTTTGAGTGAGTAGTATTACTTAATGCTTATTTCTGAGAAAATCAAGTAGATAAAAATATAACAAATCTTGTTCTGTAAAAATTCTTGAGAATGACTACTTTTCTATATGAATAAGGATATTAACTTTTATTAATGTCATATTTACTCGTACAAATCTCAAGTCATGATTGGGCAATTTTGACTGATAACTTATTTATTTTTTTGATTTCTGATTCTCATGGAGATAGAAGTCAAAATAATAAAAGCAAGGAATCCTATTTCCATTCCATAAGTACCTAAGAAAGAAGTAGTTTCTATAATATCAAAGAGTCTTAAAAATGTAAGGATAATCCCCATAGACAAGGCATAAGTTGCTGTTACAAAAAATTTATTCTCTGCCTCACCTCGAAGAATATCATAAATAGCCAAAATAAAAGTTCCAAAAACAATCCATATAGCTACTCCAACTCCCGCCGCAGCGACTTCAAAGTTAGGATACACAAGTGCGGTAAAAAAAATCAATCCTGAAATTAATAAATTGATAAACAGCATTTTACGAATATACTTTTCTTTTGCAATCTTTAGGAAAAATAAATTAAATGCGGTTAATAAGGCACTAAAAGAGCCTGTCAGCAGGGGGAAAGCCCGATTTTCCCACCAATTATTGCCTACCCAAAGATAAATATAACTATAGCCATTGATACGAATCATCATCAGTGAGCCAATGAAAATCAGAGCTAAAAAAAAGATATATATGATGCCATTTTGGAAATACCAATTGATGACATTAAAACCCAATAAGGCGATGAGCAAGCCAAAGAAAATACCAAAAACGATTTGTTCGTTCATGGCATATTTGACAAAGACATTGGACTCGTGCAAAATCGGATAGACAACCATTAAATCATCGGTAGTAATCTTGAGATAATAAGTTCGTCGTTGGTTATGAAGGTTTTGAATATCAAATAAAAAGGTGCGATGTTCAAACATTCTTTTGCGGATAGGGAAATTACTGCCCGTAACCTGTCCGTGCCATTGCCCATTTTCATAGTAATAAAACTCAACTTGGTCTAATAGTGGAGATTTAATTTCTAATAAAAACCTTTTGGAAGGGTCAGGATAGAGCGTTTGGACATCCATTTTTAGCCATACGATTTTTGGTCTTTTAGGAAGAGAGGAATAAATAAAATCAAAATTCAATATTTTCCTATTATAAACAAAAGTATCAAATTGCTTATTCGGTATGTCATCAATCGTGAGAGCCTCTCCTTTCTGTTCTATATAATAGGTCATATACTCCCCTATTCTTAATTTTGTGAAATCGTCAGAAATAACAATTGGAGAGGGACGAGCCATCACAAATAAGGGAAATAGGGCAAAAACGATAAAAAGTTGTAATTTTTTTAGTTGAAAATATAGAAATAACATTATCTTGGATTTATTTTGCACGGTGAAGTTAGAAAAAAAAAAATGCAAATACACAAAGACCATTTAAAACTTCATTTTATTGTTATGCTTAATAGCTTCGTTCCTCTAATTTTGGCGAAAATCCAATTAGAAAACGAAATTATAGTATTTTATAGAATGTTAGCCGCTTTCGTAATTTTAGGAATTTATTTATTTCTAAAAAAAGAAAAGATTGTCCAGCCTACCAAAGAAGCTATTTTACTTCTTTTGAGTGGGTTGTTAGTAGCCGCATACTGGAGCTTTTTGCTTTTATCTGTGAAGGAAGGCAATGTTTCCGTTGCTTTGGTGGGGATGGCTACGACCTCACTCTGGATAAGTTTTATAGAGCCTGCTTTTTTCAAAATCAAAACCAAACCCTTCCAAAGCCTCATCGGGATTAATGCTATTATTGCAGTTTATGTCATCTTTCAGTCTGATTTTGAGTATAGTAGGGGCTTGCTATTTGGAATTATTGGCTCTTTCTTCAGTGCTTCATTGACTATTATCTCCTCCCAACTTAGCAAGCGTCATAAGACTATGGTTGTAACCTTTTATCAAATGGCAGGCGGTTGGATAGGAATGACTTTCTTTTTACTTATTTATTCCAATTTTATCCACAAAGGAGAGTTTGTCATGGTGCCTTCTTGGCAAGATGTAGGGTTGATTTTAGGGCTTGCCTTTGTATTTTCTATTTATGCTTATAGCATTTTTATTGAGATAGTCAAAACGATTTCAGCCTTTACGGTATCTTTAGTAAGCAATCTTACTCCAGTTTATGGGATTGTATTTGCATTAATTTTTACCGAAGACGGCAAGACCATGAACAACGGATTCATCGCAGGGACAATGATGTTATTATTTTCTGTATTTTCTTACCCGATTCTTTTATATTATTTGAATAAGTTTCAAAAACAGAGAGAAAGAGAAAGTAGGGAAGCATAGCGTGTTTTTAAAAATTTTCAGTAGGAAAGTAACAAAAAAAAGGCGTTATTTGTAAAGATGTACGTCATAAATATCATAAATATTTCATATTGTTCAACTTTTAATATTTTAAAATGCAATTAGCTCCTATTTGTCTTTTTACATACAAGCGATTGCAATGTACCAAGCAGACGATTGAGGCTTTACAAAAAAACTTTTTAGCTTCAGAGAGTA
>JALOMS010000020.1 GCA_025455345.1 Thermoflexibacter sp.
TTATGCTTGCCACTAACATCTCCATATCCGCAACCCTTGCGTTTATTTCCGCATTAGAGAGAAGTTTTAAGGAAAAAAAGAAATAACACGCATTTTTACCCAAAATTACGGATTTTTCCCACAATTGCAAAGGCATGAGAGCTTAATTTTACACAAATAGAGGCACTTTTACCCATTTTACCACCACTTGCGCTTATTTCGATATTCCGAGTGATATACGCAATAGCATAGTCTTGGGACAGAGGAAAGATAAACAGAAGAAATAAAGAAATAGCATAAATATTTAAAAAAAATTATAGCTTTGTATCCTCATTGTTAAGTGATAAAAAGTAAGTAAGTACATGACACACAATACTTTCAGATTTATCATTATTTTGGCAGTCATCTCTATTGTAGGCATAGTGATTACCCAACTGTATTGGGTAAGGCGTGCTTTTGATTTGAAAGAAAAGCAGTTTAACCAAGCAGTGCATATTGGTTTGCAAGATGTTGCTCAGCAGATAGCCTCTTATAACAAGCACTCCCTCCCAAGTGCGAATGTAGTCAATAAAATTTCTTCGGATTATTATATTGTCCACATTAACAGCGTGATAGATGCCAATGTATTAGAGCATTACCTTAAAAATGAGTTTATCAAACACCAAGTAGAGGCAGATTTTGAGTATGGTATTTATGACTGCAATACGGACAAAATGGTGTATGGGAATTACCTCAGTACGTCCAATAAAACTTTGGACAATCGGATGATGAAAAGCGAACTGCCCAAATGGGATACTTTTACTTATTATTTTGTGGTTCATTTCCCCCATTTGACCACAGATTTGGCTTCTGATATGGAAATTTGGGTTTTTTCTTCCATGATTTTGCTCATTGTAATCTTATTTTTTTCTTATACTTTGTTCGCTATTTTCAAACAAAAACGCTTGGCAGAAATCCAAAAAGATTTTATCAACAACATGACTCATGAGTTCAAAACCCCGATTTCTACCATTGCTATTTCGGCAGATGTATTGGGCAATCCTCAAATAATCCAATATCCAGAAAGATTAGCCAATTATGTATCTATTATCAAAAATGAAAATAATCGCCTTAAGAACCAAGTAGAGAGGGTATTGCAGTTAGCCAAACTTGAGAAAAAAGAACTCGAACTCAAGAAAGAACAATTTGATTTACACCTTTTTATCAAAGAAGCTACTGCAAGTTTTGCGCTTAAAATCAAAGAAGGAAAATTAGAAAATAAAACAGGTGAATTGGTTTATTATCTTCATGCTACTCATGCTTTGATAGATGCGGACAAGGTTCATCTGACTAATTTGGTGTATAATCTGTTGGATAATTCTACAAAATATTGCGATGAAGCTCCTCACATAGAAATAACAACCCAAAATCAAGGGAATTATATCTTATTGTCATTCAAGGACAATGGGATAGGCATTGAGAAAAAATATCAAAAACGTATTTTTGAAAAATTTTTTAGAGTCCCTACGGGCAATCTACATGACGTAAAGGGGTTTGGCTTAGGGCTTAATTATGTAAAGAGCGTAGTGGAAGCGCACAAATGGAAGATTTCCTTAGAGAGTAGGGTAGGGGAGGGGTGTAAGTTTGATTTGTGGATACCTAAAGTTTTAGAAACAAAAGAAAATTCATAACTATTTGATTTACAATTATAAATAAAAATAAATGTCTTTTTGGGAAAAATTAGTTAATAATGCACTTTTAGGCACAGACAAGCAAGAAGTAGAGCTTGCTCACCTGCCCGAAGCTCTCCAATCCCTAACAGATAGCTTAGCCCAAGACCAAGAAACAAGGTTATTACAAGTTGCGACCTTGTTGATGAACTTTGAGAAAGCAGGGAAAAACTTACCTACCTTAGATGCTTCTTGGGAATTGGAAATAGCCAAAGAAGAAGTATTTCCATACTGTAATGAAAAGGCAATCAGTGTATTAGAAAATCTGATTTATGAAAAACACCATCATCTTATCAAGTTTTACTTGTTTGTTTGCGCTCAGAAAAAGCAAATCGTTTTTCCTACGCTCCTCCCCGAATTATTGAATTGGGGGCGCAATCATTTGGAATCTAAAGAATTGATTAGTAGGGTAATAGGCAATCGTGGAATGTGGCTTGCCTACCAAAATCCTACTTGGTATTACTTATTGCCAGAGCATTGGGAGGAGGATTGGTTGCATGGGCGGATAGAGGAGCGCAAGAGTGCTTTGAAAAAGATACGCCAAACTCAACCGCTCAAAGCCCTTAGCTTGTTAGAGCAAAGTTGGGCAGAAGAGAGTGCCTCCCAAAAGACTGAATACTTACAAATTTTGGAAGAAAATCTGTCCATCGCCGACGAGGAATTTCTAAAAAATAGGCTCAGCGATAGGAGTGGGAAGGTCAAGACAGAAGCTACTCGTCTTTTGCGGCTGATACCAGATTCGGAGCTAAGCCAGCAAACATGGGAGGCTGTAAGTGCTTGTTTTACAATCAAAAAGCCTTCTAAAACTTCTCGTAATGATGCCATGCAAATAGAATTTGAGTTGGCAAATACTTCTCACGGCTTATGGATACAAACAGACAAGCCCAAAGAAATAGAAAGCAACCAATCCAAGATAGATTATTCGTGGATATATGCTTGGGAGGCGACTATTATTCCCGAACGTTGGGAGAAACACTTCCAACTTGCTCCTCATGAAATCATTGAAGCATTTTTAGAGAGTAAAAATATAAAAAAACATTTGCAAGCAATATTAGAAGCAGTCATAATATACAAAAATGAACGCTGGGCAAGAGCATTTCTCCAAAATCCTTCGATAAGAGATGCTCGTTTGCTTTATGTATTGCCTTATCAAGAGAGAAAGGAGTTTGCGATTTCCTTGATGTCTTCTGACGCAGATGAAGTTGTTGAGGCGATGCAAAATGACACTTTTGAAGAGTGGTCGCTTGAATTTACTCAAAAACTCATGGAAATAGCCATTAAAGATATATATTCGTACAATAAAGATTTTTTCAAACAATTGATTCCTTTTCTGCATTTTGAAGTCAATAGCGAACTGCTTAATTACTCATTCCCAGATGATTATAGAAAAGGCTATTGGAAAGGTACAGCCACAGAAATATCTTATCTACTTGGATTGAGAGAAGAAATTAAACAGGTGTTTTTTTCTACTCAATAGGGACAAAAAGCACAGCATCCGCAATGACAATACCATCAGCCTTGTGGTTAGAGATTTCTATATAACTATCCTTGCCTTTGGGAAAATGATAAGAGCCTAAACTCACCCATTCGCCAGAGGTTTGCCCTTCTACGATGATTTCATTGGTATTAATGGATTTTTCCTTTATTTTTTTCCCATTGTAAATTTTGAGGGTAATAGTATTGGACAAATGTTGGATTTTGGGTAAATAGACATATACTTGATAGTTTGCTTTTTTGCTGATATGAGGCGTAAATTTGACAGATTTAGGGATAGTTCCCTTGCTATTTTCTGTAAGCATAGAAAGTCCATAACAACCTTTCATTTTTTCCTTATTCCATTCACCTGACCATTGTACACTATTGAGGTCTTCGTTATCTACTAAGATTTCTGGAGTCGTATTGTCGGCTAAGGGATTATTTTTTAGGATTTCTTGTACTTTTTTGACATTGACATTTTGTACAGAAGATTTAGTGTCTATCGCTACTGATGCCGCTACTGCGGAGGACTGTCCTAAAACCATAAATACAGGTTCCATGCGTATAGACCCAAAAGCGATGTGTGAAGCAGACAAACATACAGGTACAAGCAGATTAGTACATTCTATAGCTTTAGGGATAATAGAACGATAGGCAATAGGATAAGGGGGGAAGCCGCCTACTTGTACATCACCTTCATTTTTTACCATTCCATTGACAACCACTCGACTACAATTATGCGAATCCATCGTATATGCCGCCATGCCTATTGGGTCAGGAGCAACTTCTTTGGCTTGGCAATGGTGTTGGGTCATTACGTAATCCCCCACCATGCGCCTTGCTTCTCTGATATAAAGTTGTGGCGACCAGTTTCCATTTTCTATGTATTCATCTTTAGGGTAGCCGTATAGCTTCATTTCCCTACGGAGATGTTCGGGCATACGCGGGTCATTACCTATAAAATACAGCAAACCTTTGGTATAATCTTCATGCGCTTTTACTATTTTTTTGCGAGTGAGATAATCGGCTTCTGCATAATCATAATTCATTCCAATCATGTCCGTAGAAAAACCACCAGAGTTATTAATGTCAGTTTTCTGATTGGGCATTGAAGCGAAGTGCATAAGTTCCCAATTAAGAACCTTAGGTTTAGTAACTTCTATTTGTCTTAACAAGAGTTCATACCTACTTGGGTCATAGTTAGCTGGTTGGGTGATAGGGACTTGATTTTTTGGGTCTTTAGAAAGGCACATACGGAAATTGTATGCTTGTATTTTCTTATCACCAGTGCCATTGGGCTGTACAGGTTCTGGGCTAATTCCCCAAAGCAAGCCACTTTCGGGTTTTCCCTTAATTTTATAAGGGTCTATGCCATCAGGAAATTGGTGTTTATCAAGCATCTGCACACCATTATAAGTTTCTCCATATTGGCTATTAGCTTCTCGCCCCAATGTATAAGAAACACCCGACTTTGCCATAAGGTCGCCCTCATAGGTACAATCAATGAATATCTTTGCTTTAATATTTTGATTGGTCGCAGGAGATGGATTTTCCTCATTTTCTAAAAGAATAGAAACAATTAGGTCTTTCTCTTTTTGGACAGCAACAAGGTGTTTTTGATAGAGAACCTTGATTTGGGCTTGCTTGATATATTCCAATAATATATTTTTAGCAACATGAGGCTCAAATACCCACTGTTCAAACTTGCCATAATGCTTGCCAATTCTCCGATAAAAATCTCTTGCCAATCCTGTAACTACGAACTTATTGCCAATATCTGTAAAGCCTAACCCGCCCGTGGTGAGTCCCCCTAAGTGATTGCTTGGCTCTATCAAAATGACGGACTTCCCCATCTTACTTGCTGTATAAGCTGTAATTACCCCACTTGCTGTGCCTCCATACACACAAATATCTACCTCTTGGGTAGGCTGGGCAAAAAGAGAAAAACAAAAAAACACTGGAAACAAATGACAAACCTTTTTTAATATGATTTTCATATTTATGATTATTTAAGTAATTCAACAAAAATAAACGTCTTTTTAGTCCCAGTCTGGGATTTATGGACTATGTTGAAATTCCATTTTCTACCAATATATCGTCCCTAATGGGACTTTAATACAAAGAACGCTTAGAAAAGTTGAATTACTTATGCAAAATTAATTTATTATTATAGCCATCAATTAAATAATTGATTATTAGTGCTTTGTATTAATTCATAACTACTTAGCAACATATTTTTTCAAGTAATCCGTAATTTTCTACACATCAAATTATTGCCTCAAACAAATTTACAAATTATTTCTACATCTCAAAGAGTACCAAAGCCAAAGTAGGTATTTGCTCCATTTTTTTAGCAAAATCATCAATATAGAATGTAAATTTATACTAACTTTGTTGTAGTTCTATATGATGTTACATAATATGCTTTGATGGGTATAATTTTTACAAAATACTATTTTTATTAATACTAATTTTAGTACCAAAATTTTGATTATCAATTAATTATAATTAAAAACTTCTATAAATATGAATAGTGAAAATCTTCTTTCTCGTAAGGAATTTCTGTCCCAATGTGGAATGTTAGGAGCTATTGCTGTTTTATCACCTTTGGTAGGTTCTGCTGAAAATCTTGCTGTACCTGAGCGAAAGGTAAAGGTCGCAGTGATTGGCTGTGGGAGTGTATCCAATATGTATCTTCCCCATCTTTCCAAATCTCCTTATGTGGAGTTAGTAAGCTGTTGTGATATTATTCCTGAAAGAGCCAAGCAGCAGGCAGAAAAGTACAAAATTCCCAACTATTATCCACATATAGACAAGTTATTAGCAGGAGAACCCTTTGATTTGCTTGTCAATCTGACAGATATGCAAGAGCATGGAAGATTGAATAAACAAGCCCTACTTGCTGGAAAAAACGTATGGAGCGAAAAGCCTTTGGCAAATACCTATAAGGAGGGAGTCGATTTGGTCAGTCTTTCCAAAAAGAAAGGCTTGAGGATTTGGGGCGCACCAGCCGTAGTCAATAGCCCTCAATTTGCTTTTATGGCAAAATCTATCAAGGAAGGCAAGTTAGGTAAGGTGGCGGCGGCTCATGCACATTATGGACACTTGGGACCGACGTGGTCTGCTTTTTTTTATGAAAAAGGAGGAGGTAGCTTACCCGATTTAGGCGTTTATAATTTAGCTACTTTAACAGGACTGTTAGGTCCTGCCAAATCCGTAATTGCTATGACAAGCATTGTTACACCGAAACGCAAGACCGACAACAAAGGGGAAATCAGTGTGATAGCCGAAGACAATGCCATGATAATTATGGAACACGACAATGGGGTATTATCTCACGTACAGTGCGGCTTTAATTACTTTGACCCTTACGGACACGAGGGCAAAGGTCAAGAAAAGCCTTCTATTACTATTTATGGCACGCATGGCAATATGCACTTAGTAGGCTATGATTGGGCTCCATTTGGGGTAGATATGGCTACTTCAGAAAATGAAAAAACGGTTCGCTTTGTATCAGATGCAGGTACTTATGTATGGGAACAAGGAGCTTCCGTAATCGCAGAAAGTATTGTTAATGCCAAAGAACCTTTGATTACCGTAGAACACGCCTTGCACGTATTAGAAGTCATAGAAGCCGCCAGAGCATCGCAGGCTACGGGCAAGCGCGTACAGTTGCAATCTACTTTCAAATATCCAGTAGTTTGATTTTCGACACCGAAGATAAAGCTACCCAATTATTCAAAAGTAGATTCCTTGGTACTAATTTCAAAAAATCATAAAGTATTACCTAATATGCTTTACTTTTTGGTGCAATTACCAAATCTTTGTATCATTGCAGAGTTTTTTAAAAAATTGTATTTCACAAAGAGATGAAAATTGCTCTGCATAGTCGTTCTTTTGAACAACATAAATTCCCCTTTATCAAGACGGTAATAGAGGAATTACTTCAGAAAGAGGTTGAGATTTCCCTTTCCAAAGATTTCAAATCTTATTTAGATAAAGTCAATTATCAATGTAAATACAAGCATATCTTCGAGTCTTACAAAGATTTAGGAGATGTGGATTTGCTCATTAGCATTGGTGGGGACGGTACACTATTGGAGTCTGTTACCTTGATAAGAAATAAAGAAATACCAATTTTAGGTATCAATACAGGGCGATTGGGGTTTTTGGCGACTGTTTCTAATGATAAAATCAGAGAAGGCATAGACGCTATCTTCAATGGTTATTATACCTATGACGAGCGCACGCTGATTAGTTTAGACAGCTCTAATGATGTATTTGGAGAACTAAACTTTGGGCTTAACGAATTTACTATCAGCAAAAGAGATATAGCCTCGATGATTATCGTACATACCTATATAGATGGAGAATACTTAAACTCGTATTGGGCTGACGGTCTGATAATTGCTACGCCCACAGGTTCTACGGCTTACTCTATCAGTGTAGGTGGACCTGTGGTCTTGCCACATTCCAGTAGTTTTATTATTGCACCTATCAGTCCTCATAACCTCAATGTAAGACCATTGATAGTTTCGGACAACTCTGTACTTTCATTTGAAGTAGAAGGCAGAAACAATAATTTCTTAGTTTCCTTAGACTCTCGCTCCCAAATCGTAGAGGCGGGCGTGCAATTAGCGGTGCGGAAGTGCGATTTTAAAGTAAAATTAATGCGTTTGAACGGAGAAAATTTCTTGACTACTTTGCGCCAAAAACTTAATTGGGGCTTAGATACAAGAAATTAACTTGTTAAAAAGTAAATTAATTTAAAAAAACTTGCTTAAAGGCATTTTTTTTGTTAAGTTTTTAAATTAGTTTTGTCAAAGAAAATTTGTAATTTCGTAACTTAATAAATTATTTTAGACAAGATACACATTAAACATCTGATAATACCAACGCTCATTTTTCCAAAATCAGATTTACTTATGAAGTATTTAAAAATATTATTCTTTACAACGACTCTATGCGTATTGGCAAGTGATTTTTCTTTTGCTCAAAAAGATAATCCTACCCAAAAACCTAAATACACTGTTTACAGCAAAAACAAATACAAACAAAATCCCAAACATACTTGGTCTTGGTTTAGTCGCAAGCGTTATTATAGTGTAGGGTTAGGGATTAATGCTATGAACTATTTTGGAGATATTACTCCTCAACCAAGTTTTACAAGTTTAGACATCAAATTTACGCGTATAAACTTTAGTGCCTATGTACAGAGGAGGTTGTACCCTGGTGTAACAGGTCGTCTTGCCTTCTCTTATGGAAGAATCAAGGGTGAGGATGCCTCTGTAACCCCTGATAGACCTCGCTGGGAACATAACCAATTTCGCTATATAAGAAACTTGAGTTTTAGGAGCGATTTGTATGAGCTTTCTGCCATTGGCGTATTCGATTTCACAAAAAATAGAGGCGTATTTTACCAAAGACCTAAGCGAGTAATTCCTTACATTACTGCTGGTGTTGCTGTGTTTTATCACAATCCTGAAGCAGTTGCTCCTTCTGAAGACCAATTAGGCAATCCTTTGGCGGAAGCGGGAGAGTGGGTGAAACTCCAACCCTTAGGCACAGAAGGACAAGGATATGACTCCTATACAAAGAATTACAGACTTACCGCAGATACTCTTTCCGTTACTTATGCGGGCGGGAGAAGATATTCTAAAGTCCAGATTGCCTTCCCATTAGGTTTTGGATTGCGCTACAAATTATCAAGTCGTTGGGACATTGCTTTTGAAGTTTCTTACCGATTTACATTGACAGATTATCTCGACGATGTGAGCAAGAGCTATGTAGATTTAGGCGTTTTTGGGGACAATAATTTAGCAAGGGCAATGAGTGATAGGTCAAGAGAGGGCGGCAGAGCTGGAGCTGTAAGGTCTATACTTACAGGGGATTTCTTAGGAGACTATACCTATACAGGCATAGATGGCAGGAGATATACAACCTTTACAGGTTTTGGCAATGACCAATACATAGATAATATAAGAGGCAACGTAACTGATAGAGATGTGTATATTGTTACAGGCTTTCATGTTTCTTACATCATGCCAGGGCAGGTAAGATGCCCAGAACCTTTTAAAAGAATCTTTAGAAGACATAGACTATAATCACGATAACCCAGATTAGTTAAAGTCATACTTTTCTTCAGTCCTATGCGATACCAGAGGACTGAAGAAATTCAGAATGTGATTGAAGCATTTTGCTAATACTTATTTTATAAAACCTTTCCAAGTTACACGATATACTTCATGAGAAAACGTTTATCTTAAATTTTATAACCATTTATTTATCAATTATTTAACATATCTTTTAAACTTTATGAAGATATTTTGGACAGGTAAAATGCTATCAGTATATAGTTGTCTTTGCCTTTTGTTACTTGGATTAGATGTCTTTGCCCAAAAAATAGAAGTGGGGGTAGGTGTGGGTGGAATCAACTACAAAGGAGATTTAGCTCCAAACTTTCAGCCACTCAATATTAGGTATGCAGGTGAGGCTTTTTTCAAATATAATCTATATTCTTTCCTCAATTTCAAAGCGGGAGTGATGTTAGGAGAAATAGGAGCAAGAGATGCCCAATCCCGCGACTCATTTCTAAAACAAAGAGATTTGTTCTTTTCTGGTCGTATGAGAGAAGTTTCTGTGCGAGCAGAATACAATTTTTTTAACTTTCGTCCTAAAAACAACAGAAGGAAGTTTGAAAAGTGGTGTCCCTTTCTTTTCGTTGGGGTTGCTGGAAGTAATTATGAGGTAAAAAATAATTATACTGACAATTCTTCTTTTCGCAAATCTGAGGTTGTGATACCTTTTGGATTAGGGGTGAAACACTTTTTACACCCAAGTTGGAATCTTAGTTTGGAATTCGGAGCAAGGAAAATGTTTTCTGATACCTTAGACGGTATTATTTATGATATTAATGTACCCAAACTGCGACAGACAAATCCAGAAAATACGGATATGTACTTTTACACAGGCATCTCTATCAGTTATCTTTTCCAAGGTATAAGGTGTCCTGTTACACTCTAACCTTACTATGGAAATATTTGTCATTAACCTGAAAGAAGCTCAAGACCGAATGCAACTCATTGATAAACAGCTCAAAGAGTTGGGTCTAAGTTATCAAAGATTTGAAGCAGTCAGAGGAAGCCAACTTTCCGAACAGGAAATGTCCCAATGGTGTAATATGAATGCGGTCAAAAGTAATCCTACTTGGCTTACCAAAGGTGCTATCGGCTGTGCATTGAGTCATTGGAAAGTCTATAATCAAATAGTAGCTGAAAATATTCCTATAGCTTTGATATTAGAAGATGATATGCAATTACCTCCTCATCTACCTTTTGTTCTCCAAGAAATAGAAAAACAAATAAAAGACAATGAGGTGATTTTGCTTTATTTTCAATCATTTACAGAAATTCACTTTTCTGCTTTGCATAAAACTGCGCTTACCCATCATCACGAGTTATGCTATCCTATGGACATCAGTCGCTTAGGTGCGGCAGGTGCATACATAATTACCCAAAAAGTAGCACAGAAATTGGTAAAAGCATTGTTTCCTATTACAGCCGCCGCCGATACGTGGCATTTTTTCCATCATAAAAAAGCATTTGATACAATTCGATGCGTTATCCCATTTGCCGTAACATCTTCTTTTGCAGAGAGTACAATTGATTACATCAAGAAAGATAACTTTTTAGGGAAAGTCAAAGGCTTTTTATCAGCCTATAATATTTTTTTTGTCAAAGACTTTCTTGCTTGGAATAGAAAGAAGATTTGGAAGAAACTCACTAATTATTCTTTTAAAAACGCGCTTTCACCTTTAGATAAAAGCGAAAAATAACACAACAAAGAGGGCTAAAGAAAAGTAGTTTTTACTTATTTTTGTAAAAAACAAATCTAAGTATCATGGAATTAAGTCAAAATCGTCGCTCTTTTATCAAACATACGCTTGCCGCCTCTTTGACCTTAGCAAGTGGAAATATAGAGGCTTTTTCTAAAAAAAAGAATAAATTGCCCAAATGGAAAGGCTTTAATGTATTGGATTTTTTCTCTCCCGACCCATCAAAAGCAAGAAAACAAACCCCAGAGGAATATTTCAAGTGGATGGAAGATTGGGGCTTTGATTTTGTCAGAATCCCTATGGCATACCCCGTGTATCTCCAATTTGACCGCTCAAGAGCTATTAAAGTCGAGGAAATAAGGAATTTTGATAGTGCAATGACAGATAAGATTGAGAATCTGGTATATTTGGCGCAGAAATATAATCATCACGTTTCTATCAATTTGCATAGGGCACCAGGGTATTGTATCAATGCGGGATTTGTAGAGCCATACAATCTTTGGACAAACGAGCAGGCATTGAGTGATTTTTGTTATCATTGGGAGTTTTGGGCAAAAAGATTTCAGAATATGTCTGCCAAGAAGATTAGTTTTGACCTGCTCAATGAACCAAGTTGGAGAGAGGATATGAATGACCAATTGGGCAGTAAGACCAAAGTGCCTACGGAAATGTACCGCAAACTAATTGTTGCGGCTTATAAAACTATCAAGGGGGTAAATAAAAAACATTTGATTATTGCTGACGGGAATAATGTGGGGAATGATGTCATTACAGGCATTGAAGATTTGGAAGTAGGACAAAGCTGTCGCGGGTACAATCCAGCCATCATCTCACATTATAAAGCAACTTGGGTTTATAAAGACCCAGAAAGTCTGCCTATGCCAAAGTGGCCTGGGCAGGTAGGTAATCAGACGCTTAGTAGAGAAATGTTGGAAACAGCATTTAAGCCTTGGATAGAGCTAAAAAATTCAGGAACAGGCGTTCACTGTGGCGAATGTGGTTGTTTTAATTTGACCCCTCATGATGTTTTTTTGGCTTGGTTTGATGATTTGTTGGACATTTTAAGTAAGGAAGGGATTGGCTTTGCACTTTGGGAATTTGATGGTGCATTTGGTATTTTGAATTCGAATCGAAAAGATGTTGAATATGAAGACTTTTATGGTCAAAAATTAGATAGGAAACTATTGAAATTGCTACAAAATAAGTAATTGTGCATTTTTATTGTAAAATACGCTTTAGCGTGTTTAGTTCATTATCAAATACTTGTATATCCTTAAGGGCGTGTTACAGTGGCGATTTAGTTTGCTCAATTACTTCTTACAAATCATGTAAAAAGGAATATACATCATTGCGCCAATTTTTAGCATACTTGAGTAGATAGTTTTCATGACCTGCGGCTGGATAGGTTTTCAGAATTTTCTTTCCTTTTAGGTTTGAAAATATACTTTCTATTTCTGTTTTACTTACTTCTTTGTCTTTTTCTCCATAAAGCAAAAGTACAGGTACATGAATAGAAGAGGCATAGTCTATGGGACGGTGGTCAAACGCCCAAAAGCCATTTTGCACGCCTCCCCAAAATACCAAAAAACCAGCAAAAGGGAAATAAGGAACTCCCATTTGCTTGAATCTGGCGCAGGTAGTCTGATACATAGAGCCAAAAGGACATTCTAAAATAAGACCTTGTACAGAAAGATTAAAGTCTGACATTGCCTTCATTATTGCGACTGACCCCATAGAATTTCCAAATAAGATGATATTTTTCTTCCCTTGTTTTTGCAGATATTCCAGAGATGTTTTTACTTGTTCGGCTTCCTCAAATCCTATGGTTGTTTGATTGCCTTCCGACCCACCCGAACCCATGAAATCTACTAAAAATGTATCATAGCCCATTGCCAAAAACTCATTGGACTTGTCTAACATAGCTGATTTTTTGCCTGTATAGCCATGAAAGAGAACGACAATTCCCTTAGATTGCTGTTTTTCGATTAGCCAACATTCTATTTTTTTATTGCTTTGCAAATGAATAGTTTGATAAGGTTGGTGAGGAGTAGTTTTATTATAGGGTCTTGGATTGTTAATTCCTAAAAATAAGGATTTTAGTTTATCTTGCCAAGATAAGTCTTTGGGAGATTTGGTTTTGGGAATATTACTCTCTACAAAATGAGTAAATTTGTAGGCGTGCATGAAAGCAATTATATTAAGTGCGATGAAACCTACTGTTGCCAAATAGACTAATCGTCTAAACAGTATTTTATTGAACCATCTGTGCATTTTTATCTTTTTAGTAGTAATATCAAGAAGGGACTTCTCAAAAAGAAAAATCCCTTCTTGACTGAAGAATGGCTTACCTCATTAGATAGATTTTCCCGTATCCTTTTTCAAATAGATTGTCTGCGGCAGTATCAAATCGTTCATAATCTTTGCCTTGCTTGCGTATATCTACTTTGAATAAATAGACCCCTCTGGCTAATTGGTCGCCAAATTGGTCTGTGCCGTCCCAAGCAAACTCGCTGATATTGTCGCCTATTCGCATAGCTCCTAATTCATCTTTATGAATTGTACGAACGACTTTCCCCGTAATGGTCATTATTTGAATACGAATATCATCTGGAATTTCTCCTGTAAGCGTGAAAACAAACCGCATATTGGTCGTAAAAGGATTGGGATAAGGATAAAAATTGGAAATCTTGGTTTCATTGATTACTTTAAAAGTTACGCTATAAGGCTGTGTGCCAGCATTATTTCCCCTAAAATCTCTGCCTTGCACAGATAATTTGTAGGTGCCATTTTCCAATCTATCTGACTTATACTCAACCAATATTTTATTTTTTTCTGGTATGCTTGTCCATACGAGATTGGGATTATTCATATAGATTCTTTGAGGTTTGCAATTAGGGCAGTCCCTTGTCAAAGAGATTTCTACTCTTGAGGTGTCATTGTTAATCAAGTATTTATTTTCATCAGTAAGTCCGATGACTATAAGCGGAGTAGGGGATACGATTTCTCCGTCAATAATGTGCCTACCATCAACGGCTACATCTAATACAGGATTAATATCATCTTCTTTGACTTTGAATCTTACCTCCAATTGGTTATTCTCATAAATCTGCTCAGGCTGTAGGCGTGGATTGACGATGACAGTCATTTTGTTTTCACCTATGTAATTGAGAGAATACAATTTGGTTTTAAAGTAAGTAATTTGGTTGCGTTTGGGTGCGGGGATATTTTCTCTAATTTTAGTGCGTCGCCCAGTAGGGATATTGACAATCTCATAATCTACAACCAGATTTGCCTCTCTAAAGTCATTGCCAGAGATATTGAGAAAGTTGAATCCTATTTTGATAGAATCTCCCTCTACAATTTCCAATAAGGTATTTTCTCGGTAGGTAAGTGTATCATACAATAGGATTCCTTCGGGGACTTCTTTATAAATTACCTGCCAGCGTTGTAGTTGGTAAGGGGTACGATTTAGCGAATCTCTGATATTCAAGCGAAGTTTGAGGTAAGGGTAGCGACCTGCATTGATGTCTGATAGTCCTACTCCGTCCGCTCTTACATTTTCCCTTAACACCTGCTCTCTATTGGCAAAATCCACTCCTATAATGTCTAATTTCCAACTTTCTCTATTAGGATTTTCAGCATTATTAATCAATCTCCACAAGTTTCCCCATTCTGCGGCTGGTCCTATGAGTGTAGAGGTAATCTGACCAGTATTAGGAACAAGGCGGAAGTTTGCGTTTGCCGTAATTTCTTGGACTGCATTCGCTCCATACTGTACAGTAGCAGAGCCAATAGGTGCGCCCTTACGACCAATAATGACAAAAGGAAATCCACTTAACAATCTTGCCCTTAGTTCATCTGTATTTACACCAATCTGTCTTAGCGCATTAAGACTACCATTATTATTGCCCAGTGCGTTATTGCCTACAAATCTACTATTCATGATTACCACATAATCTCCCGTTTTTACATTATTCATGTAGTTGATTAACAGCGATTGGTTAAGCTGGAATAAACATTGTTCTACGGAAGTGATTAGGGCATTACTCCCACAGGCATCTGCTGAAGCGTCTAAGAACTCGCGATAAATTCGTCCTGTTTCTCCATCAAAAGAAGCCATAATAATTTTATCTATACTTGCATTACAGCGATTAGTTGGTTGCGCTACGGCACAGGTTGCCGCACTTGCCACTACTTGCCCATTGACTGATAATGTCCAATTTGCCCAGTTAGCACTACTTGCTCCTATTGCTCTTGCTTGGATTTGTAAGTTGTTCTCCGTAAAATCCCATTTTCTACGCGGGATATTCGCCGAAATTCTTTCCAAGCTATTTTTGGCAAATTGAGGTGTTTTGCTTTGCGACCATCCATCTGGGCTATTTCTGATATAGGTAAAAGATGCTTCAGCCCAAGAGGGGTCATCATCTGGAGCAAGCTCTGCATAGCGCGCTCTCCAATAATAGACTGTGCTGTCATGTTGTTGATTATCAGCAAGTAGGCGAGTAGTCCAAAAAGGAGTTACATAACCATAAACTACGGTATCCTTGAGTACAGGACTATTAAAAGTATGAGCCGTATCTAATTGAAAGCGATACAAACGCTCTCTTGTAAATGGATTGGTATTTTGAGCAATAAAAGTAATAGGTTGCTTGCTGACAATACTAAAATCTTTAGGGGCTATATTTATCATACTACCCGTTCTAAAAAAGAAAGACAACACACCAATATTATTATCTTCTCTGGCTTCACTAATTTCTGCATTAGCGTCGAGCATGATTTCAAAAGTATTTTGCCCTGCTGTTTTTTCCTGCATATTCTTAGGATTGACGATAGTATAGTATAGGGTATCTTTATAAAAAATAGGACGATATCTCATAGGTCTTAGCTGTTCGGAAGTCCCGTCTGCATAAGTGCGTTTTACAGAAATCGTAAAAGAGCGATTGTCTGTAATTCCTAAGTTACTTGCTGCGATTCCTATCCTGAAAGAGTCTGCTTGGGCGGTCAAAGACCTATTGCCGATGGGTCGTATAAATATTTCATTGTCTGATGTTTTATAGTCAGGCAATGAAGTTTTGAACAAAACTAATGCAGGGTCGCCCTGCAAAACAAACTGTTGTGCATTGGAAATAGC
>JALOMS010000457.1 GCA_025455345.1 Thermoflexibacter sp.
TATGCGATTGGAGATTTTAATGATTGGCAGGTAGGCATAAAAAGTTTTATGAATGTAACACCTGATAAAAATCGTTTTTGGCTTCGCTTAGAAAACTTAGCACCAAGAAAAGAATATGTGTTCCAATATCTCATAGATGGCAATATCAGGATAGGAGACCCATATTCAGAAAAAATCTTAGACCCTAACAATGATAGATTTATAGAAAATACTGTTTATCCTGACCCTACTCCCTATCCCACAGGAAAAACTACAGACTTGGCAAGTGTTTTACAAACAGGACAGATTCCCTACACATGGAAAAATACTAATTTTAAACGTCCTGACCCACAGGATTTGGTAATTTATGAGTTGCACTTGCGAGATTTCTCTACTGCTCATAACTATCAGGCGGTATTAGACTCTTTGGATTATTTGAAACGCTTGGGAATCAATGCAATACAGCTAATGCCTATCCAAGAATTTGAAGGAAATGATAGTTGGGGTTATAATCCTATCTATTATTTTGCTCCAGATAAATACTACGGTACAAAAAATATGCTTAAGGAGTTTGTGGACAAGGCACATGAAAAAGGATTTGCCATTATCTTAGACATGGTACTCAATCACAACTTCGGGCAGTCCCCCTTAGTAAAAATGTACTGGGATAGCAAAACCAATAAACCTGCGGAAGGAAATCCTTATTTTAATCCTGACGCTACTCACCCCTTCAATGTAGGGTACGATTTTAACCATGAAAGCCAAGCTGTCAAAGACTTGGTAAAGAAAGTAAATCAATTTTGGCTTACTGAATACAAAATTGATGGTTTTCGTTTTGACCTTTCTAAAGGCTTCACACAAAAAAATAATCCTAACAATGAAAGTGCATGGAGTGCTTTTGATGCCTCTCGAATTGCGACTTGGAAGGAATTGCGACTTGGAAGCGTATTTATGATGAAATCAGAATGATTGATAACTCCGCATATATCATTTTAGAACATTTTGCACAAAATAGCGAGGAAATAGAGCTTTCTGACTATGGAATGTTGCTTTGGGGCAATATGAATGATGCTTTTGGGAAGGCAATACAAGGAGTCAGCAATAGCATAGAAGGCACTACTTACCTGCAAAGAAGTTGGCAAAAGCCTCACCTTGTGTCTTTTATGGAAAGTCATGATGAGGAGCGGCTCTTGGTAAAGGCTTTAGAGGGAGGACAAAATGCAGATTCTTATAATATCAAAAATTTGACAACCGCATTAGAGCGAGCCAAATTAGCGGCTACATTCTACTTCCCTTTGCAAGGTCCCAAGATGATTTGGCAATTTGGCGAATTGGGTTATGATGTAAGTATCAACCAAAATGGGAGAACAGGCAGAAAACCAATTCGTTGGGAATACGCTCAGAACGCAGATAGACAAAAATTATACAAGACTTACGCCGCTTTGATTCGTTTGAAATCCCTCCCTGAAAGCGCAGACGCTTTGCGTAGTAGAAATAGCCAATTGATAGAGCGGAACATGGGCTTAGAAAAACAGTTTATTCTCCAATCTCCTAACTTGAATATGGTAATTTTGGGTAATTTTGGATTAAGAAATGCAGATTTCAAAGTTAATTTCCCCAATACAGGCACGTGGTTCGATTATTTTACAGGAGAAAGTATAGAAGTTATAGATAAGGAAGCTAATTTGTTTCTTCAGCGAGGTCAATTCCATCTCTTGACCAATAAAAAATTACCTACTCCTGAACGGGATTTAGTTCCTTGGACACTTGCTGCCAAAGTAGTAGCAGTAGAAGATGCTAAGTTTGAGCATACTATTTTACTCTATCCCAATCCAGCACATCATCAAGTGCAGATACGCTTTTCACAAGCAATAAAAGGGACTGTGAAAGTAAGCCTCAAAGAAATCTCTGGGAAAACGCTTCGCAATTGGCAATTTAACCTATTGAATGAGCATGAATCTATTGATTTGCAAGGAATTACTACTGGTTTTTACTTTATGGAAATTGATTATAACAACAAGAAAGTAGTCAAGAAATTAATCATAGAGTAATATTTTTCTCTTTGTATTTACTTTCTACTCGTATTTATCTACTAAATAGACATTCTTTTCTTTATCAAAGTCTAAAATTAGTAATTTCTGACCATATTCTAATGAGTTTTGCTGTTCGGCTATCCTCACGGCAACTTCTATGGTATTGCCGTCCTCGAGTTTGACTACTGCTTGCCCAAAGTCAGCATTGACTTTTCCAGAGGAAACTTGTGCTATTTTCCCTACAATTGCTTCAGCTTTGGTAGCGGCACCGTAGTCTTTGAAAAGATAGCGCAAGGGGCGAGAGATAAAACTTGCGACGGTCATGCCTACACCCAAAGAAAGAAGAAAATTGACTACGAGAAGTAAATACCTCAACCAACCTTCCACATGAAAAGTAGCTAAAAGCCATTCATTAAGGGCTATGCCTGTTACTCCTTGGAAAAATAATATCAAAGTAATCAGTACAGAACTTGGCACCATGCCAAATCCAAGCACTTCGCCCAAGCTGTGTAGAAAATCACCACCGCTATCTATACTTCCTATTTCATGCGAACCCTCTACACTATCAGCGTGATGAAAGACTCCCAATGCAGAAATCAGCCATATCCCAATGGAAATAAATATAAAAAAAGAATACAGCCAATTATGAGATTTTTCTAAAAGGTCAATGATGAATTGCATAGTAAATAATTGGTAATGAGGATATATTTTTAAAACGCAAAAATTAGCTTAACAGTTTCAAAAACATTTCTTTTGCTTTCCCACCAAACAGCGAGTCTTCTGCTTTTTGCTTGGCTGTAGCTATGTCAAGCGTTGGCTGGGCGGTTATAAGTGCAAATATAGCATTTGCAATAACCACCTCATTCTGAGCCTTTGAGCCTTTGCCATTGAGGATTTTTTCTACTATTTTTGCCGCTTCCTCTACGGTTTCGCCTCCATACAAATCTTCTGGAGCATACTGGCTCATATTTATATCTTTAGGATTTAGTATTCTTTCACCATCATTGCCTATCACCTTAAAATTACCCGTAAGAGAAATTTCATCATACCCATCTAAAGAATGAATAATGGAGTAATTTTTATTCAGACTTTGGTACAAATAGCCGTACAAACGCGCTAATTCTAAACTGAAAACCCCGACAAATTGGTTATTGGGATTGGCAGGATTTACCATAGGACCTAACATATTGAAAAAGGTCTTTACGCCTAAATCTTTCCGCACAGGGGCAACGTTCTTCATTGCGGGGTGAAATAGCGGAGCATGAAGAAAACATATATTACAAGTTTCCAATTTCCTAATAAGAAAGTCGCTGTCATTTGTAAAATTATAGCCATAGTATTGCAATACATTGGAAGAGCCTGATACAGAGGATACGCCATAATTGCCATGTTTTACGACCATTTGCCCACTGCCCGCCACGATAAAGCTAGTAATGGTACTAATATTAAAAGAATCTTTGGCATCCCCACCAGTACCACATACATCTATGGTATTATAAGCACTTACATCGAGAGGAATACAAAGCTCCATCATCGCTTCTCTAAATCCGCTCAGTTCTTCCACAGTTACACTTCGCATGAGGAACACAGTAATGAAGGAAGCCACTTGGCTGTTATTGTATTTCCCCTGAGCCAAATTCATTAACACTTCCTTAGAAATTTCTTTGCTAAGAGTCTTATATTCAAATAAATGATTTAAGATTTCTTTCATTAAAATTGGATTTATAAACTATTTTTGTTCTTATCACTTAGGCTATCTGATAAAAACTTAGGTTGTTGATGACTTAAATTTATTTTTATTTTCAAATGTAGTATTTTTTTCTCAATACAGCTACTACCCTACCTTTTTCAAGTAAAAATTGTACTTGGGCATAAAACACACTACAAGTAAAAATGCTTTGTATGAAAATCTTTTTTATTTTTGTGTTCGTAATTTAAGCTATCAAAACCCTTAAGCTCATTGAAAATGCTTTCTCAAAGACTGCAAGAAAAACTACATCAAAGACAAGAAGAAGGTAATTTGCGCCGTTTGTCTTTATCTACTGCCCAGCATGATTTTTTTTCCAATGATTACTTAGGACTTGCAAACAATCAAGAATTAAGGCAAATAATAGATGAAAAATATCATCAACTTGCTGATAGGCGAATAGGAGCTACGGGTTCTCGTTTGCTCTCTGGAAATAGTAGCTATGCGATTCGATTGGAGCAAAAATTGGCAAAAATATTTAGGGGAGAAGCCGCTTTGCTATTTAACTCTGGTTACAATGCCAATAGCGCACTCATCTCTTGTATTTCTCAGAAAGGAGATGTAATCCTATTTGACGAACTCATTCATGCAAGCCTAAGAGAAGGCTATCGCTTGAGTTTTGCTAATCGCTACTCCTTCATGCACAATGACTTGGAAGATTTGGAAAAAAAATTACAAGCTCACCAACACGCTCCTGTGGTTTTTGTCATTATAGAGTCTGTTTATTCTATGGACGGAGACAATTGTATATTAAAAGAAATGTTGGAATTATGTCAAAAATACAATGCCTATCCCATTCTTGATGAAGCACATAGCACAGGGATTATTGGCGAAGGAGGTTGTGGATTGGCTTGTGAATTAGGATTGGAGCAACTTTGCTTTGCAAGGATATACACTTTTGGAAAAGCGATAGGCTCTCATGGGGCTTGTGTAGTTGGTTCTCAAATACTTATCAATTATCTGATAAATTTTGCGCGTAGTTTTATCTTTAGCACTGCCGCCCCCTTGCACAATCTGGTAAGTATCGAGTCTGCTTTTGATTATATCAAGCAATTCCCTGATTTGCAAGCAGATTTAAAAAGTAGAATAAACTTTTATAATGTATATATCCAGCAAGTTCAGGTAAATAGTTCTAATTTAAAAGTTTACTTTGAAGCGGCATCTAATAATTTAAGTCCAATACAAATTATTAAAATTTCGGGAAACGAAAATTGTAAAAAACTGGCTAATTGTATGATTGATAAGGGTTTTGAAATAAGGGCAATCCTCTCACCTACTGTCAAGGCAGGAGAGGAGAGGTTAAGGATTTGTTTGCATAATTTTAATAAAGAACAAGAAATCAAAGATTTGATAGATAATCTTTATCAATAGATGAGGAAATTAGTGTTTGAGGTCAATACTGAGCGGCATAAGATTTGTTATTCATTAGCAAGCCTTTCAATAAGGTGAAAGTCAAGCACTTGACTTAGATTATTTTTCAATATAATTAAAAAACACACCTATCCCGATAAAGTATTTTTTTATTCATAACTATTTGATTAACAATTACTTTAAAGGATATTTTATAAAACACATGATTTTGAGTATAATA
>JALOMS010000458.1 GCA_025455345.1 Thermoflexibacter sp.
AATGCTGATATTGTGAGAAAAATGCAAGCAGAAACTACTTATTTAGATGAAATTATCAAGGATTTAAGCAGTGTATTGGCATTTCAAAAGGGAGAATCTGTCATTCACGAGATTGTTAATTTGGGAGAACAAATACATATTATACTAAAAAAATTAGAAATAGAAATACAAGACTCCCAAGCATTCATAGATATAGATTTGAGGGAAGAGATATTCATTAAAACTATTCCGTCCTATGTCCAAAATATTTTCTACCATCTACTAAGCAACGCTATCAAGTTCAGGCACGAGTCTCGCAAACTGATTATAGAAGTAAAAATATCAGCAAGTAATGAACATGAGTTACTCATAACTATCAAAGATAATGGCTTGGGAATAGATATGAAGTATGCCCGTGAGAAAATATTTGGATTATACCAGCGTTTCCACCCTACTATCAACGGCAAAGGAATAGGACTATATTTGGTAAAAAATCAAGTGGCATACCTGAATGGACGAATTGAAGTAAAAAGTGAAGAAAATATAGGCACTACCTTCCTTATATATTTGCAAAAGATGAGTTAAGTAATAAAAGGTATTGAAACTGAATGTAAAATGTTTGCACAAAATCTAAGCACAGCCCTAAAAATGATAGTATTCTATGTACATTTGCCTTCATTAGTCTATTGTTCCTTATCAATTTCTAATAAGTACATCAACAAAAATAAACGTTTTTTGTATTCAGTTCCGTTAGGAACTTGCGTTTTGTAAAACTAACAAATAATGCTTGTATGTAAAGCCTCATGGAGGCGTAACTTGCTAACTAACAAGGTGTCCGTTTCGTCTCTATGGGACTTTGTGATAGAATAATACTCGTTTTTTACAAAACTTTCGCCTCTACGAGGCTAAATAAATAACACTTTGAAAAATTGAATTACTTAAGCCAAAATTAGTTTGTATTATCTTAAAATACGTAAAAATATAAAATACTATAAATCAAAATTTTACAATTCTTAATTCTTAATAAAATACACCTAAATATGGAATACTCCAACCAACCAACCAATCGTCTTATTCATGAAAGCAGTCCCTATTTGCTCCAACACGCTTATAACCCAGTCGATTGGTTTGCATGGGGCGAAGAAGCCCTACAAAAAGCTAAGAATGAGGACAAACCTATCATTGTGAGTATTGGATATTCTGCCTGCCACTGGTGTCATGTGATGGAAAAGGAAAGTTTTGAACACAAGGGCATTGGTCAATATATGAGTGAGCATTTTGTCTGTATTAAGGTAGATAGAGAAGAAAGACCAGATATAGACCAGATATACATGGATGCCGTTCATGCGATGGGGCTACACGGCGGCTGGCCTCTCAATGTATTCCTTATGCCAGACACACGTCCTTTCTATGGAGGTACTTATTTCCCACCAAAGAATTGGGCGCAACTGATTCAGCAGATAGCACAAGCCTTTCACCACAATCGGCAACAGTTAGAAGAATCTGCGGAGGGGTTTCGTGAGGCACTTAACGAAAGTGAGATAGTAAAATACGGGTTGGAAGGTAAAAAAGATAATCTATTTTCTATCAGTGGCTTAGAAGAAATGTATGCAAGCATAGAGAAAAAATTTGATACCGAGTTGGGTGGAGTTGGTCATGCGCCCAAGTTTCCTATGCCTAATATTTATTTGTTTTTATTGAGGTATTATCACCTTACTAACAATCAAAGCACACTCCAACAAATCAATTTGACTTTAGAAAAAATGGCAAAAGGAGGCATATATGACCAAATAGGGGGAGGATTTGCTCGTTATTCCGTAGATGCAGAGTGGTTTGCGCCTCACTTTGAAAAGATGCTTTATGACAATGGGCAGTTAGTAAGTCTTTACTCCGAAGCGTATAGCTTGACCAAGAATCAATTATACAAAGATATAGTTTATGAAACCATCGCCTTTGTCAAGAGAGAACTGACAAGTGAGGAGTACGGATTCTACTCCGCTTTGGACGCAGACAGCGAGGGAATAGAAGGCAAATACTATGTATGGACAGAAAAAGAATTTGATGAAGTATTTGACAATGATGATGATAAAATAAAAGCAAAAAAATATTTCCAAATCAGCGCAGAAGGAAATTGGGAACATGGATTAAATATCTTGCATTTATACACAAGCACAGAAGAGCTTGGTGATGGATTTGGTCATGAGGAAGTACAATCTTGGAAAAAAAAGTTGTTTGAAGCAAGAAAGTCAAGGATTCGCCCCAGCCTTGATGATAAAATATTGTGCAGTTGGAATGCCCTTATGCTCAAAGGGATATGTGATGCTTATGCTACTTTTGGCGAGAAGGAATTTTTGGAATTGGCACTTCGCAACGCCCAATTCATACACCAAAAAATGACTTCTGAGCATAGGCTTTTCAGGAATTATAAAAATGGGAAGGCATCACTCGCCGCCTATTTGGAAGACTATGCCTTAGTAATAGAAGCATATATTGCTCTTTATCAGGTAAGTTTTGAGGAAAAATGGCTCTATCAAGCCAATCATCTTACCCAATACACTATCCAACATTTTTATGACCCAAGCGAGGAGTTATTTTTTTATACTGATGATTCTTCTGAAAGGCTTATTGCCCGCAAGAAGGAAATTTTTGACAATGTCATTTCTTCTTCTAACTCTGTCATGGCAAATAATCTGTACAAACTTAGTCTTCTGCTCGACAACCGTGCGTATCGAGGATTTGTAGATGCTATGCTTGCCAAAATCAATATTTTATTAAAAAAGGAAGTAAGGTATTTGGCTAATTGGGCTTGTCTTTATACTTATTTTTTAAAGCCTACCGTAGAGGTTGTAATCAGTGGCAATGAGTTGGAAATCTTTGCACAAGCAATTCATAATGAGTATTTTCCTAACAAAATCGTTGCGGGGACTAAGCAAAAAAGCAATTTGCCTTTATTGGAAATGAGAGAGGCGCGCACTGACAAAACCATGATTTATGTATGTATGAATAAGGCTTGCTTGCTTCCCGTTAGCACGGTAGCGGAGGCATGGAAACAAATCTTGCAAAAAGACTAAAACAATCAAAACCTCAATTTGAAATGCTGTTTGGGCTGTTTTTCTCTAAAAAAAACTAAACCAAGATGAAATAAATCAATGGAAAGGGTAACTCGTGGGTGAGCTTGGATTGCTTGCCATGCCGCAATCATATCCTCTGACCAATAAATATCATCAAATACAAAAACAGAACTTTCATGAACTTTACTTATACAAGTCTCAAAATAATCCAAAGTAGGTATTTTCTGATGGTTTGCATCAAAAAAAACAAAGTCAATTTTATCTAATTCCTTGACTTTACGCTTTAGCGTTTCATCTAAGTTGCCCAAAATCAATTCTATATTATGGGTAGTTTGTTTGGTAATATCTTTTGCAAAAAACTTGCTTGCTTGCTGTGCCAACTGCTCTGCGCCTTCAAAAGTATAAATACGTGCGGTCTTGGGGGCGGCTTCGGAAAGAAACAAGGTCGTGATTCCTAAGCAAGTACCTAATTCCAAAATGGTTTGTGGCTGGAAAAAATCAACCAACCGAAATAGGAGATGAGCGATTTTGGGTTTGGAAATAGAGTGTTTGGCTATTTCACTAATTTTTCTTTGGGAAGTAGCTATGTTTTTAGAGCCAGCTCCCATATCATTGATTGCTAACAATGTATGGTCTTTGAGCAAAGTAGTGCGAAGTTCCTCCAATATTTCAAAGCAATAATATTCCTTGTCTGCCTTTATGACTTGATTATAAAGCTCAAACACAAAAGGAGAATGTATGCCATGCGCATCACTTGCTTTGAACCAAAAAGAAAGGTATTGAAATACAGGTTTTAACACTTTTAATTCAAAATATAAGGGACAATCATTATAAATTCGGGTATAGTAACTTCGAACTGATGTCCGTCACTTACTCTTTCCATCAAATAGGTACCTTTCATCTTGCCCATAGTCGTTTTTAGATTACACCCTGAGCTATAATGATGTTTATCTCCCGGCTCCAGAATAGGCTGTTGTCCTATCACCCCTTCGCCCTCTACTTCTCCGACTGTGGCATTGGCATCAAAAATAAACCAATGACGGCGTAGCAGTTGGACGGTATATTCACTGTAATTTTCTATTGTGATATGATAAGCAAATACAAAATGAGAATACTCTGGTTTAGAATAATCTGGCATATATTGAGGTCTTACACTTACTTTGACACCTTGCGTAATTTCTGTTACCATAACAATACTTTTTTTTAATGTTGCAATAATAATAATAATTTGCAATTTTTCCTCACTTTTTATCAAACAATAAATAGTAAGTAAGTGAGCAAATTAAATCGACACTGTAAAATACCCTTCAAGGTGTATAAGTATTTGATAATGAGCAGAACACGCTAAAGCGTATTTTACTATAAAAATGCACAATTACTTAAGTATATCAACAAAAATAAACGTTTTTTCAGTTCCAGACTGGAAGTCCCGTTAGGGACATAAGCTTTGTAGAAACTAAATTAAGTCCAAA
>JALOMS010000459.1 GCA_025455345.1 Thermoflexibacter sp.
GTAACTTGCGCTAAACGTAAAGCCAAACTTGGGTTGCAAATCTCTGGGCGCAACTCTGAGCAGGCTTGCATAGCCAATGCCGTAACCCACAGTGCCTAACTGCCTATCTCTGAACTCTCTGCGGTTAAAGTTGGCAATGCTTCTGTAAGAACTTGATATACTTACATTTAGGCTTCTACGAAACTTAGAATTGGTGAGAATGAGCGGCACGCGCACGCTTGCGTCCAAAGAAGTCTCGTCCCAATTCAAGTTCACTGTTTGTGTTTGGTTGGTCTGCGAATTGGTAATGCGACCTGTGCCTGAACGTCCACCGTATTTTATGCCCAAGTCAAGCGTGGGAAACCAGCCTTGATAACTCATTTTGGCGAATAAACTTCCCAAACGCTCATTGGCATTGTATTCGTAGCCCGCGCTTGCTTGCATGGTGCTGAGTACATTTTGAGAGAAAAGCCCCACTTGCAGTCTTTCAGGGCTATTAGCGTCTATCAAAGGCGACCAGCTATATACATTGAAAAGCCCTGTGATTTTGCTGTAATTCTCTGCTTTCCAAGGGGTATTGGGTACGTTTTGAAGGATTTTGCTGTTGCCCTCTTGCTCTACCCAAGCCTTGTAAAAATAGGTGTTTCTATCTTGTACTTTTTCAAGAGCAGTCCAATTTTGAGGATTAAGAGGCATACTGACCACATTCATACCCTCTTTGCTAAAATCACTGAATAAGAGTGTTTTACCATCAGCAGAAAGGCAAGGATTGTACGCCCCAAATTTGCGAGAAGTAACTTGATATTGTTTATTTATTTCTAAATCAAGTACATAGATATTATCAAGTCCATTATAAGGAGAATTGTAATAAACCAAGTTGCCTACCTTGACGGGGTGTCCAAAGTTTTCAGTGCCAAAAGGAAAAAGATTTTTGCTTTCACCCGTTTCTATGTTCAGGACAGAAATGGTTTTCCCCTGCAATTTGTCCGTTCTCAAAAAGACGATTTCCTTGCCGTTGTCTGCAAATCTTGGCATTCCAAAATAGTGATTTTCAGGATTTTCAAAGCGTTTGATTTCCGCGCCCGTTTCTGCGTCCAATACCACTAATTGGTTGGTGCCATCTGTTTTGTTTTCTATGGTAATGACCATTTTTGCGTCAGGCGAAAGGGCGGCGGCAGAAAAGCGTGTTTTCCGTTTCAAAATCTTTAATTTCTGTTTCTCTACATCATAGATTTTAATTACTCGGTAAGAGCGCATTTGCCAGCGCGGGTCAAACTCATATTCGTTCCAAATTACCTTGTTTTGCGCCACAGAAAGCATGACCTGCTCGGCAAAAATCCCTACGGTGAAAAGTTTGCTTTCCTTGCCTTCTTGGTCTATTCTTACCAAAGTTTGTATATCTCCCAAGCCCGATTTTAGGGCAACTACGCTTCCGTCATTCAAGTATTGCGGGTAGTCATAATCTGTATAAACACTTGATTTTCTTTTGTTTAAAATGATTGCTTCTGTAATTGGTAAATCTTGGATTTGTTTGCGCCACATACTGTCCAAAGATTGGTTCATGGATTGGTAGGTTTTCACCAAGTATTTCCCTGTATATTTTTTAATAGAATTAGAAAAAGTAAAGGGAATGATGGACTGCCCAAATGCTTTTTGGGTGATAGGCGACCAAATTTTGCCGTTTTGCGTTTGTGTACGTATGTGCGTAGTAAACAGATAACCAAGTACATAGTGGTTGGGAACTTGATTTTTTAAAGAGCGCAAGTGCGCCTTGTTATAGGTGAAAGCCCCACGCTCCAAGAGGTTGGTGCGATAGAGCAAATCAAAATTCGGGATTCTGCCCCTTCCACTTGGCGAAAGTGCCGTTTCCATGCCTACTGCGTCCCCTTCCCAAAACCAATTAGGGACAGAAATCGCTCCTAAACCTCCCAAAGCAAGGTTGCCAAAGATATTGTAAACAAATTTGCTGAAACCAGATTTGCTTTTTTCGTATTGGACTACGTGCCGCATTTCGTGTATCATCAACAAATTGAGCCAATCGTTTGTGCCTATGAAGTTATAGTCCTGCGAGGGAAGCGTAAAAAACTCCGACCTGCGCGGTATGATGGTTACGAAAGCATTGGAAATAGCATTTTGGTTTTGCAGTAAGATACTGATAGGCTTTGGGTTGCGCTCCAAACTTGCGCCCTCTACTTGGTAAATGTGTTCGAGCGTATTGGCAGTTCGCAAGCCTTCGCTTTCCATGTTGGCGGGGAAAATAATGCGAAAATGAGGCGTATTGTACTGTTTCCACCGTTGAGAGGGCGGATTCTGTTGCATATCAGGGAGTTGGGCAAGGAGAGGAACTGATGATGAAATAAAAAAATAATACAAACAAACTAAGATAAGAGCGTGTAAAAAAGTATTTTTCATGTTCTATCAATCATTATTATTTTAGTAATTTGGTAAAGGTAAAAAAGAAAAATAGAGTTGCTCTAAAAAATTAATTAATTGTTTTGGGCGTAAAAAAGAGTAAATTCATGCACAAGCATTATCTAAGTAAAGAAAAGCCAAATTTCGATTCTATTGTTATAAAACAAAATTAGGTTTAGAAGGTTTAAAGTAATTATTATCAAGTATATATTATTTTCTGATACTTGCCAAATCTATAATTTTATGCACTCAATCCAGCCAATTCATAGATTACTGCCTAAGTAATAAAATTAATTATGCTACTTTTTTGATTATATTTTGTAAAAAACAGTTATTAGCTTATAAAATCATCCATTTTTAATAACTATGACAAATGAATAATTTTACGAACAATCAACTTTCACATCACCTACTTAATTCTGCTCTTTATTATGTAGTCAAGAGGGACTTTACTGGTATTTACACGTATGCAAATCAGGCTTATCTGCAAAGATTTAGTTATCTATCAACTAAATTGATAGGTCAAAGCCCCGCACAGACGCTGTATAGTGCTAAGGATATAGAAAAATTAAATGACGCACTTAGTGAAGTAATCAGTTCTCCGAATAAAATAGTTTCTACGCAGTTACGTAAGAAAGATGGGAAAGGTGGTTATTGGTGGGTTTATTGGGATTTTTCAGCAATTAGAGATGAGCAAGACAATGTCATAGAGATATTATCTATTGGTCATGACATTACCAACGCCTACAACTCTCAACTTAGAATGTTGGAATATGCCCAAAAAGTAAATGCTATTTTAGCAAGTATCACAGATGGCTTTTGTGTAGTAAATACCGCTTGGGATATTATCAGAGTTAATAAAGTTTTTGGAGAAATGATAGGCATAGAATCTTCTGAATTGTCAGGAAAAAACTTTTGGACTATCTTCCCCAAAGACCCTCAACATCAATATATGTTTGCATTTGAACAGACTATGTATGAAAAGCAAACCATGCGAATTGAGGAATTTTATAATCAGAAGTATTTTATCATTACTTCTTATCCTTCTTCGGAAGGCATTACTTTCTTTTTCCAAGACATTACTGATAAGAAAAATAAGGAAATCACCATTAAAGAAAGCTATCGAAAACTAAAAGCTATTTCCGATAGTACAGCAGATATATTTGTCTTAATAGATAAAAATTACAAAGTATTGTCTTTCAACAAAGTGGCACAGAGCGAGCTTAAAGAATTTTATGATAAGGAAGTAAAAGAGGGTGATGATATTTTCCAGTACGTAGTTAAGGGAACAGAGGAAGGATTTAAGAAACATTTTGCTAAAGCCTTATCGGGAGAGATAGTAGTCGTAGAACTCCCCTTATTGCAATACCCTAATGGAGAAAAAAAATACAAGCAATTCAAGTATTTCCCTGTATATGACGAAGATAATGTAATATTAGGAGTAAGTTTTAATGTCATTGACATTACCGCACAAAAAGAGAAAGAAATCAAGATACAAGAAAGCGAATCGCGCTTTAGAAATGTGGCAGATACAGCCCCTATGATGATATGGATGACAGAAAAAGGAAAGGGTTGTACTTATTTTAATAAAAGCTGGATAGACTTTACAGGAAGGTCTTTAGAAGAAAATCAAGGACATGGTTGGTTAGATAGTGTACATAAGGAAGATAAAAATCACTGTACTGGTGTTTGTGATAATGCTATAGAAGAGCAAAAACCTTTTGAGATGAAATACCGACTGCGAAGATATGATGGCATATACAGGTGGGTATTGGACAGAGGTATTCCAAGAGTAACAGAAACAGGTGAATTTCTGGGACATATTGGTTCTTGTGTAGATATAACTGATTTGCAAGAAATCCAAGATAAATTAGAAGAGAAAACGATTCGCCTCGAAAATGCACTCCAAGAGTCTAACAAATTATCCATGATTATTAAAAATACCAATGACATGGTTGTATTGGCAGATAGAGAAGGAAGAATTACATGGATAAATGAAGCCTTTACCAAAGTAACAGGGTACACCTTAGCTGAGGTCTTTGGCAAAAAACCAGGTCCTCTGCTACAAGGAGAAGAAACAGATTTTAATACCCAAGAACGGTTAAAACAGGCAATATGGAATCGGGAAG
>JALOMS010000460.1 GCA_025455345.1 Thermoflexibacter sp.
CATATTGGTAGAAACTGGAATTTAAGAACAACATATAAGTCCCATAGGGACGATACAAAATACTGTTTATTAAATAGTTGCGTCCCAGAATGGAATTCCTTATGGGACTTAAATTCTGAACTTAACTTAATTTCTACAAAGCTCGTGTCCCTAACGGGACTTAAACGTGTTTATTTTTGTTGATATACTTAAGTAAGTGTGCATTTTTATTGTAAAATACGCTTTAACGTGTTTAGCTCATTATCAAATACTTGCACCCCCTGAAGGGCATGCTATCATTGCGATTTAATTTACTTACTTATGCGAATTGTTTGAGGTAATTTTTTATCTTTGATTAGAGATTCCAAGTAGCAAGTAAGTATTAATTCATCATTTATTTTAACCTTTAAATCAAATTACCATGCAAAAATCTGCTTTATTTTCTAAAATTTTACTGCTATCGTTAGCATTAATTTATTCTTCTTTGGCATTTTCCCAACAACCTTTTAATGGATTGGAAAATAATATGAGTAATCTTTTTCGCCTATCCAATGCTAAAACACGCTCTATTAGTCCCGAAAACTTTACAGGAGAGAAAGGGAAAGGTGGTATGGCAGAAAAGGGTTCTGCCTCTGATGCGTCCAGTGATTTGGGGAGGGGTTGGAAGGTCAATCCATTCGTGGAAATAGCACCTAATCAGACATTTACTTTAGGAGAGATTAGTGGCTCTGGAGCTATTCAGCATATCTGGATGACCCCTACGGGCAATTGGCGTTTTTCCATTTTGCGAATTTATTGGGACGACGAATCCGAACCGTCCGTAGAAGCTCCTGTGGGGGATTTCTTTTGTATGGGCTGGCAAAAATACGCTCAGCTTTCTTCTTTGGCGGTATGTGTCAATCCGGGCAGTGCCTTTAACTGTTATTGGATGATGCCTTTTAGGAAAAAAGCAAAAATTACCATGCAAAATATCAGTGATAAACCTATGCGCCTTTATTATCAGATAGATTATACGCTTACAGATGTTCCCGAAGATGCGGCATATTTCCATGCTCAGTTTCGCAGGGTAAATCCCCTCCCCTACAAAGACGTTTACACGCTCGTAGAGGGCATCAAAGGCAGGGGACAGTATGTAGGTACTTATATCGCATGGGGCGTGAATAACAATGGTTGGTGGGGCGAAGGAGAAATCAAGTTTTACATGGACGGCGATACAGACTTCCCAACGATTTGTGGTACAGGTACAGAAGACTATTTTTGTGGGTCATATAATTTTGATGTGCAAGGCAAATACCAAGAATTTTATACCCCATATTCAGGTTTGCACCAAGTCATACGCCCAGATGGCTTGTACCAGTCCCAACAAAGATTTGGAATGTATAGATGGCATATTTCCGACCCTATACGCTTTGAGAAAGACCTCAAAGTAACTATTCAAGCATTGGGCTGGAGAAACGGCGGCAAGTATTTGCCTTTGCAAGATGACATAGCTTCTGTGGTATTTTGGTATCAAACAGAGCCTCATCAGAAATTCCCCGCCTTGCCGACTAAAGAAAAGTTGGAAGTCAATTAGATAATATTATCAAACCTTATTTGTTTGTTTTCTTGATATTGTTTACCATTTCTTCATACATTTTGATTTGGGTTTCACTTTTTTTGATTTCTCTACTCTGGCGCAATAAAATCAAAGAAGCCATAATGATGGCAACAATAATCACTACTGTCCAATAAGAAATTGCAAATTCGAAAGAAAGAGAAAAACCTAAAATAAGTGGTAAAAGCGCAATTCCGATGATAGCAGACAATCCTCCAAGCAAATAGGATTCGTGAGATGATAAAAGTTGGAATTTGGGTTTCATAAGAGTAAGTAAATTAATTTGACGATAAATATGAAAAGTTATAAGTTTTGTTCACATAAGCCAATCTACGTGCCAAAACTTATAACTGATTCATTATAAACACATTATTTTGTTTTTTGTGTGATTTATATCGTTCTAATTGTCCGTTAATTAACAGATGATTGTACAAAATCGGACAGGTCGGGAAAATTAATTTTTAAGGCGTTATTTCCCAGTCTATTTTTACTCCCATTACCAAGACATCATCAATTTGAGGTTCTTTGCCACACCAAGCCAAAAATGTGTCATCAAGCAACTTTGCTTGAGCATCCATATCGAGGTGTTGCATGCTGAGGATTAATTCTTTAAACCTTCGTGCGGAAAACTTTTTGCCTTCTTCGCTCCCAAACTGGTCTTTATAACCATCGGAGGTCAAATAAAAAGTGGTTGGTACGCTCAAATCTATTATATTTTTTTGAAATATCCTTTCGTCTTCTTGCTGATACCCACCTATGGACAATTTATCTGCTTTTATTTCTTTTAACTCATTGTTTTGGATAAGATAAAGCGAATTTCTTGCTCCTGAAAACTCCATTACTCTTGCGTCTAAGTCTATGGTACAGATAGCTATGTCCATGCCGTCTCTGTTTTCGCCTTCTTGCTGTTTGAGCATTAGCCTTACGCCCTTGTGCAATTCATTGAGAATAATATCAGGGGTACTAATTCTCTGTATATTAATGATTTGATTAAGCATCGCATCTCCTATCATGCTCATAAATGCACCAGGTACGCCATGCCCCGTACAATCCACCGCCGCAATGATAATTTTATTGGTAAGCAAACGGCTTCTGTCGTGCTGTCTTACGCTTGCCTCTTGTAATGTAGCAAAGTAGTAAAAATCCCCACTTACAATATCTCTTGGTTTGTACAACACAAATGAATGAGGTAAAATTTGCTTAATGCGCTCTATTTCAGGCAAAATCGCTGTTTGGATTCGCTTTGCATAAGAGATAGACGCAGTAATATCATTGCGTTGTTTTTCTATTTCCGTATTTCTTTCTTTTAGTTCTACTTGTTGGGTTTGGAGTATAGTATTTTGGTTTTCCAATAGGTCTCTTTGGGTAAGAATTTCCTCCTTTTGTTGTTCTAACTCTGCATTTTTAATTTCAATTTCATTGTTTTTGGTCATCAACAAGCGATTTACTTTTTGCTTATTTAGGTTGTTGCGATACAAGACAAAGGCTACTCCGCCCAAAAACATAAAAGTTCCTAAGAGAGAATAACTAAAGAGCCAAACTATGCGATTTTCTTCTTGTTGTATTTTTTTGTCTTTTTTGAGGATTTCTATTTCTGCATTTCTTTTATCTGCCTCATACAAGGTCTGCATTTGAGCTATTCTTTTCGCACTATTTTCATTAAAAACAATGTCTTTGAGTGAATCATATTTGGTTTGGTGGATATAGGCTTTCTCAAAATTCTTCTGGGCGAAATAAGTGCTTGCTAAGCCCAAATGTGCATCTCGCAACCAATTACTATCCCCTATCTGAAGAGCAACTTGTATCGCTCTATTAAAACTTTGGGAGGCATCGCTGTACTGACGAATCGTGAGATAGACATTGCCAATATCTATCAAATATTCCGCAAGACTTACCTTGTCATCTATTTTTTCAAAAATCTGAATGGTTTGTTTCATATTGACCAGTGCCTTGTCGTACTGTCCTTGTGCGCTATAACACTGACCAATAATCCCCAAAGCAAAAGCGATATAATCTTCCATGTTAGGCAGTTTTTGGCTAATTTCCATAGATTTTTGCTCATACTCTATGGCTTTGGCATACTCTCCTTTTTCCTGATATACTTCTCCAATATTGAGCAAGTATGCCGCTTCTGCACTTGGTTTATTTTGTCTTTTAGCAACTTGAAATGCTTTTTCGTAGTATTCTAAAGCCTTTTCATAGTTTTTCTGTCGGTAATAAAGCACACCTATATTATTCAAATCTCTTCCTATCCCGCCTATGTCTTTGCTCTGCTCGTGGATACGCAAGGATTGGAGCTTGTATTCCAATGCTTTGGCATAATCACCAAGCCGCTCGTAATACGTCCCAACTAATTCTATTCCACTGGCATAGCCATGATTATAATTCATTTTTTTGGCTAATGAAATTGCTTCTGTGGCATAATTCCGCGACCGTTCGGGGTCAGTATTGGCGAGGGCATAGCTTAGACTATTGAGTGTATTGACTTTATTGGTATCTTTTTTTAGAGAGGGAAGTATGTTTAATAAACTATCTACCACATTTCTACCTTGTTGGGCAAGGATAAACTGTGGAACAAGTAAAATAATAAGGAGAAAAAGAAAACGCATAATAAGTAGTTATAAATTATGAATAATACAAAATATTAATAATCAATTACTTAATTGATAGTTATAATAATAAATTAATTTTGCATAGTTACTTAAGTAAGTGTGCAAAAATAAACATTTTTTCAGTCCCAGACTGGAAGTCCCGTTAGGGACACGAGCTTTGTAGAAAACCAAGTTAAGCTCAGAATCTAAGTCCCATAGGGACATAACTATTTCATTAGCAAATGCTTGTATCGTCCCTACGGGACTTAGATGTTGTTCTGAAATTCCATTTTCTACCAATATGTCGTCCCTAAAGGGACTTTAATACAAAGAACGCTTAGAAAA